>CACZGA010000013.1 GCA_902780585.1 uncultured Erysipelotrichaceae bacterium
CCATTCTAAAAAATTATACCAAAAGAAAAACATAAGTACAAGACCCATGTTTTATTTAACAACCCAAAAAGTAGACATATCTCTAAGACCTTTATCGCCCCCGGCCACAGGCGTATTTATAATTTCTCCTTCGATTACCAGTTCTGAAGAACTACCTCCATCTAAGTTTGCTGCATTATAAGCTCCATATCTTTCCATTATATCAGTTAAATCAATCATATCTGCTCCAATACTAGATGGAATTCTACCATTAATAACTAAGAACAAAACAATGCCATCTTTTCTTTGACCAATCGCAGTTCTAGGGGCAATCCCCCAGCCACCATTTCCTTTGATAAAGCTCCTTTTACCATTAACTATTAAATATGGTCCAAACTCAATCGCATCTCTATAACCAACTGTTACAGCTTCAGCTTTACTCATATTTCCTAAGATTAGTTTATCATCATTAGTAAAACCAATAAAACCTCCACCCATTTGAGCATCATCATAATCACTAACAACTACTCCATTAGATATAACTGTACCATGTGGTAAAGCACCATTACTATTCCAATCAGGATCATAAAAGCCCCCAGCATTCATCGCAATAATAGCGTTTTCTCTCTTACTAACCGTTAATATAGATTCTCCCGCATGACCTAATTTAGAAGTAGTCGCAATATGAATACGCGAAGGATCATATATCGCCACTAAAAAACCTTGATAACCTTTTCCTTTAATATTAATGAGTTTATATAAATCATCAGCATCTCTTTGTAATATTTCCTTCTCATATTCATTACGATATATAGTAGTACCATATTTTCTTAAAGATATATCATTTGGATTACTAATCTCATCTACTTCAATAATACTATTCTTTGCTAATACCTCTTGAATATACTTTTCACTATAAAGATAAGTTGCTAAGTAACGATGACTTTTAGTTGTCATCGCACTAGTAATCCAAAACTCTCTAAATCCCGTAAAAGGCCCATAAAATAAAAACAAAAAAGAAGAAAAACCAACGATATAAGTAACACACAATATCGCCACAATTTTTCTCTTTAATGGCCATTTATATCGTCTATTTTTCTTCATATTATTCCTCACAACCATCAAATGCCCCATCGCCATTATAATCAATATAATATTTATCAGTACGATAATTTCTTATTCTAAATAAAGTACCATTACTACTTTGATATTCATTATATAAATCTACATTCTTATTATAAACCTGAATATCATTCACAAAGTAATTCATTACTTGCTCATAAATACTTTTATAATTTGTACATTTACTATTAGTATCACTATTAGGATAATACATATCTTTACACAAACCATTTAAATCCACAACACTTTTAGACAACTCATCTACTAAATGTTCATAATTAGACAAAGCTTCCTTTACATTTTTATCTTCTTTATACATAGTATCATAATAAACATTACTCAAATAATTTTGATATAGTTCATCTCTACTCTTTTCAAAAGCACTTGTATTTGCACTAAATTTTTCAAATGTATTATCTACATCATTTATACGATGATAAGTCTCTTCTCTATCTTTTTGTAAACCCAAAACAAAAGAAGCCACTGATCCAGAAACAATCAGGATAAAACTAAGTGTCATAATACCTAATGCTACCTTTCTAGATTCCATACTATCACCTATTTTTATTCTAGCAAACATCCAAAAAAAAGTATAGAAAACCAAAAAAAGAAAAAGTGACTTTACACTTTTTCTAGTCATTAATTTGACACTACAGAATTCTTTTCTTCTTCTGTTAAATATTCTAAAGAATAATCATTCATATCAGAAATAGTTTTATCAAGATATTGCGCAGTAGATTTATGTGCCTTTCCAGGCTCTAAGTTTTTAAAAGATATTATTAATTTATCTTCTCCAAAAACCATTTTATATAAGCCACTCTTTTTCGTAGAACCAACATTTTCAATAACATAGTCTACTCTACCTTGATTATCTAAATAATAAAATTTAGCTTCACTAATACATATATCATCTAAACAATGTTTACTTTGTAATGTCTCATTTGAATACTCTTTAGTACCTGTTGCTTCTTTAATTTCACCTGAAATATAATAATTATCATTTTTAAAAGTACTTTCTTCCTTTTTACCGGGAGCCAAAATAACTGCCACAACAACTACTATCACAAAAGAAACTCCAATTAACATTCCTAGTAACATCTTTTTACGTTTTTTTAGTTTCTTCTTCATATTATTCAAGACCTCCTACAAAGTTAGGATCATTAATAGGTTCAACTATCCTTAAATATGGATCAGTTGCCGAACCATTATAATTATAAAATCCCCTATTTACTAGTTCTGGACTTATACGAGTAGTAGTTTCAGTCAAAGTAATCTTCTCATCATATTCATTATAACTACTTTCATATAGTTTATAATGCGAAGTATTTGTATAAGTAGTATCACCAATTTGAATTGTCCATTGAACTTCATCTGGATATATATAAGCACCTATTATATTATGTCTGTTATAATTATTATCTTTTAAGAAACAATCTTTATAAGTACAATTTGCTTCAAACATATCTGTAACTGCTGAAGAAGGACATAATACTGAAGAATCAAATCTATCATAATAAGTAATAGTACGATTATAAAAACCAGTTATAGAACTATTATTATGTTTAGTAACAGGATTATATGAATAACACTTACCTGAACAACGATCCATCGTAATAGCTTGATTAGTAATAGTTTCTCCTGAATATCCAGTCTCAGGATTAGGTAATAATTCATACGTATAATCAGGCAAGAATGTATATTCAACTTTAGATTTATTGTAATAATAAGCACTACACTGTGTATATTCTCCAGAAGTAAAACTCTTCTTAGTTACATTTCCATGCGAATCCTTTACAAACAGATTAAATGTACCACTAGAACCATGTGTTATCGTATGATACTCTTTATCAGTACCACTATATTCCCCTGAATAATCACTACACGAATTACCACTAGAAATACAAATTCCATAAGTATCCAAAGGATCAATTACTAAGAATGTTACATCTATATTACTTCCAGAACCAGGAACTGCATCTACTGATTCAATAACCGGCTCTTTGTCTTTATAAGCTGTAAACATATAAGAATTTGTAACAACGACATTATTATCAGAATCTTTTAATTTAGCATATATTTCAAAAGTCTGACCAGTAAATGTAGATTGGTGGAAGAAATTTGAGTTATTTAATAAATACTCATCTCTATACGTCATATAACTAGTGCAGTGTTCTTGACCACCTAATTTATAACAATAAGAAATAGAAGGAAGAACACCAGAATCATCTGCCGCATCTATCTTAAATAGAACTACTGGCAAAGCCATACCATTCTCATCATAATATTCAGTAATATTAGGTCCTGAAAAAATAGTTGGCCCTTGTTTTTGATATATTTTATAAGACTTAACAGCTTCTACAACATCAGAATTTACACTATCTTTTAAATAAGCATATAAATGTTTAGTAGAACCATCCCATGGATTAGATGGATTAATAGGTGTAAATCTATACCTAAATGCTTTTACACCACCATCAGCATTTCTAAAGTTTGTATAAGGTTGGAAATCAGTACAATTAGTATCTTCAGAAATACATATTTGCATACCATCATAGCCAAAGTCATCTGAAGCATCAACATAATAATATACATCATATTTTCCCATTTCAGTAGGAGGACATACCGCTTCATTAACACAACCATCAGGCAAACCATCACTATAAATTTCAAAATTATTAACATTAGGTGGTTGATCATCGTAAACTTCATAATCAATATATAGAGTAGTAAAAGCTCCTTGTGAATCTTTTATTGTAAACGTAAGAGAATGGGTACTACCATCATACACACCTGGTAAATTAAATACTGCATCACCAGACAAATAATTAGTAAGTAATTGATCTTGAACAACAGTTGTTTCCCCATCAACCAAAGAAACATACATATCATCAATAGTATCAAAATCATCAACTAAATCTAACTCAATAGTAGTTTGTAAGCTACCTTCTGTTACATACTCATTTTCTACTGGAATTATTAAAAGATTATCAACGGTTGGTCCCCTATTAGAATATAACTTGTAAGTAGTAGACGAAGTAGAAACTTTACCATCACTATCTACAGCATATACATAGAAAGTATGCTCTGTACCTACATAGCTATCATCATTAATAGTTATGCCAACAGTTTCTGTTACATAATTCATATAAGATGTATATAAAGGAGACGAAGTATCTGCACAATCACTTTCATTTTCTGATACACAAACTCTAATATCACTAGCTTGATCAAAATCATCCGTAATATCCAAGGAAATACTAGCATTTACACTACCACCCTCAGAAGTTGGACATAAATCAGGATTACCACAAGCAGAATCAATAGACTCAATTGCAAAGGAATTAATAACTGGTGGCATATCATTATATAAATCATAACTAACAGTTTGAGAAACAGATTTGCCTTCTGTATCAGTTACAGTAACAACAATATTAACAGGAGTTCCATCATATGATCCACTAATATGATAAGCAAATGTGTTATCACTTTCATTACCACTAAAATTATAATTTTGACTACCCCCACGTTCATCACTTATATTTAATAATAAATCTGAAAGAGGATCAGAATCATCTTGAGCCCTAACTGTTACCATTACATCTCTTGAACCAGTTGAAGGATATCCCTCAGGATCACATGTAATTTGAACAGCCTCTTTGAAAGTAGGTGCCTCATTTAAACCAGTTGCATAAGTAAATGTTTTTGAAGTAACAAAACCAGCAGTATCTTGTACATATGCCGTAATATAATGTGGTGTTCCATCACGCAAACATTCACTACCACCACAATTATGAATTGTATAATCAGCTTTATTATCTTCATTAAAGGTTGGTTTATAAGGAATATAATTATCACAAGGTGCAGGAGATTCATTACTCAAACTATCTGTAATACATACTTTTAAATCATCTATGGAATCATAATCATCTTCTACATTTAAAGTCATAGTTCCTGTTAACATAGCAGAAGAATCAAGATCTCTCTTAGTAAATGTACTACTATCATCAATTATAGGAGCACTATCTTCATGAATTTTATAAGACAATTTTTTACGATCTTTATTCCCGTCAGTATCTTTAACAACAATAAATAAAGTAATATTAGAACCTCGACCATATCCCATTTCTTCAAAATTGAAATCATGGAAGAATGAAGTATTATCACTTCCATAAGAATTACCAGAAGATTCTTGATAATTTGAAGTTGATAAATAAACCATTAAATCATTAAGAGGCGTATCCCCATCTTCAACCTTTAATGTTAAAGTAGCATCTAAAGTATTAAATGGTCTATGAGAAGTAGATGTTAATTGTGCACTTACAATATGAGGTGTATCTAAATCTACAAAAGAATTATCTGCTATAGTTAAGTTATGATAAACAGCTTCAACATCACCATCTTCACCAATGTAATCACTTCCTAAGTAACCATTAATATATGCAGGATTAACCGTCTCAACATCAATTAACTCACTTTCATTGAAAAGCCTTACATAGTTAAGAGCCCCACTAGAAATCAATTTATTACTGTCCACTAGTTGTACTCCCTTATATCCACCATCTTTAGTTTTCTCAACTAACATAACAGAGTACTCTAATTGTGAACCTGTATTTTTAACAACAACAAACGAATTAACTCTTTGATATTCACCCTTATTAGGTGCATTTCCAAATTCATCATTATCTAAATATAATAAACTTAAAACAATACAATCCCCTGGATCAGGTTTTTCTATTTCTGTATTATTAGCTCTTAATTTATATTCAGCCTGTGACACTAATTTCTTAGCATCATTTATATAAATCCTATTTCGATTTTTTGCAACCATACGAGTTACAGTTGGTAATCCATAACAAATTAATAACCCCAAGATAACAATTGCAGCCAATAATTCAACAAGAGTAAACCCTTTCTTATTCCTCATAAACATCCTCCTATCTTCTCCAAAATATTTTATAGAAAAGAAAACCAATGATTACTATACTAGTATTACTAATAAGCTTTAACATAATAATAGACATCTTAATAGTATTCATAAATAATAAATCCACTACTAGTAATAAAATAGGTAAAATGAAAAAACCTTTTCTTAAATAAGTCTTATTACCTATAATAACTAATAAACTAGTTAATAACCAACTAATTCCAACATTCAATAAAATAGGAACAGAAAAACAAGATAGAACCAAAAATACCAAATAATTAATAATCGCCAATATCAAATATAACGCTAAAGGATAACAGCGATTAAACCAAGAAACATGATTTCTATCTTCTATATAATTCTCTATTAATTTTATCATATTAGAGGTATTACTTTCAAACTTTTTAGGCTTAAAAGTTTTACTTTTTTCAATTAACTTACCTAACTTATTAAAATCATTTAATTCTAATATATATCCCAGAGAAGCAAATTCTCCAATTATTTGTTTTTGATGATCATTATGATGTTCCTTATATTTAGCAAGTCTAGGAGCTGCTATTACTTTTTTTCCTTTCTTTATAGCACTTAAAATACTACCTGCTCCCCCATGAGTAATAATTAAATCTGCTTTATCAATATACTTTTCAAACTCAGGTGCAGGCAACAAATCAAATATTTCCATATTAGGAGAAGAATACTTAGTTTGTCCTGCTTGTACCACTACTTTATCAGTAATAACACCATTTTCTATCTCTTTATCAATAGCTTCTAATAATCTAGGGAATTCTTTATCTTGCGTTCCAAGTATAACAAATATCATTAGAAAATCCACCCCCCATATACAGCATTAGGGTATAATTTTTTCATACTCTCCCATTGCACAATAAACTGGTCACTAATATAGTACAAAATTTTTCCCGTAGAAGTCTTAGTAACCATATTAGCAAATGTTTCAATATATATAATCTTACTACCTAATATTTTACCTATACAACACATAGGTCCTGCTGTATGAACCCCTGTTGTAATAATATAATCTGGTCTATAACGTAAATAATAATATAAACTAATAAAACAATTAGTAAGTAATTTAAAAGGATAAGATAAAATATGATGCTTAGTCCCATATATTAAATAATGAACTTTATCTTTATATTTCTCTTTTAAATACATATTAGATTTAGTTTTTTCAGTAATTAAACAATACTCATAATTTTCAAACATAGATTCAAGCTGCAACAACTCTTTTAAATGTCCACCAGTAGAAGCAATAAACATAACTCTTTTTTTACTCATAAATATCACTCTCTTCTATTAGGGTAATCCATTCATCCCTAACAACATCACTAGTATATTTTTTCACACTTCGTCTAGCTTGTTCCCCTACTTTTACTCTTTTTTCAGGATATTTTATTAAATCATCTACTTTTTGAGCCATTGCATTCTTATTACGATTATGAATTAAAAAACCATTCTTTCCACTAACAATTATTTCTCTAGCACCCTCAGCTGAATCAAAGGCAATACAAGGTACTCCATGACTCATTGCTTCTAATAGCACAATACCAAAAGATTCTGTAAAAGATGTCATTAAGAAAATAGATGAATCATGTAATAAATCATCTATAGTTTCTCTACCCTGAAAGCCATGAAGAGTAACATAATCTTCTAATTTATTATCATGAATATACTTTTCTAAAGCCCCTCTTTCATTCCCATCTCCTACGATATCTAAAGTCCAATCCGGATGTTTTCTTTGTATAATTCGATATACTTTTAATAAATCCAAATAACCTTTTTCAGGCGATAATCTACCTACCGTAATAAGTCTATGTTTTTTTAAAGGCGCTGCTTTTTCCGGTATCTTATCAATAGAATTAGGAATCATAATACACATACAACTACTATTACGTAATTGTTTAGCATAAAACTTTTGTAATTCTGAAGAAACTAATACAAAATAATCTAACTTACGAACACTACGACTTATATTATCAGCATATTTAAAATCATCATGATAATGATTATGTTCCCAACCTATTTTCAAAACGCCCTCTTTAGCATAACCACTTAACCAATAATTAAAAATATCTCTCGTTGAAATAATAACATCAGCATCACTCTTACTAATATAAGATGTTATACTATGTTTTCTTTTATATAACACCTTAACAGCTTGAATACCTTCTACTAATACCCCCACTAAATTAAAATGCTTTAAACACTTTAAAAATAATTCTCTATTAGGTTTTAACCCAGGATTTAAAAAGGTAACCTTAACTCTCTCATCTACTGCAAAAGCACTTTTTTCATATAATTGGTAGCAACACACTATTTCCACTTCATAATTTGAACAAAGCATATTTGCCAAAGTAACAATTGTTTTTTCAATACCACCATATCCCAAATGTAGTGATAAAATTGCAACCTTTTTCACAGATAAGGCACCTCCATTATTAGGAATAATCTAATATCATTATAACACAATTATAAGCAAAAAAAGAATCCTTTAAAAGAATTCTTTTTAACTACAATAACCATTTTCATCACAATATTTAGTCTTAGTTCCAGTATTACTACAATAACCATGTCTAAGATAAAACGAACTATCCTCACAAGCCCTAACAGTTCCATTAGTAACAATAGAACCATTTGGAGTTCTCATAATGCTATATTCACTTGTATTAAAGAAATATTCATGGCCATCAATCCAATACCAACCATGTAATTGGCAACCAAGATCAGGTATACATTCTCCCTCACCCTCTTTAATTTTATGCTTATTATCACTAAAATAAGACCAAGAGCTAAAGTATGAAACATCCTCAGCATCCATAAATGTTCTGATGTAGAAACGTTGCGTCCAGCCCTGGGCAAAGAAACTACCATTCTTCTTAACATTATAATTATAAGGTGTATATCTCCAATGGTTGCCATGATAAGCAATACCTGTATATAAGAATACAACTGTCCAAGAAGATGAATTACCTGCATAATCTGTTATAACAAATTTAAAAGTAGTTCCTCGATTATAAGTAGTCATAGTTCTGACCTTATTGCTTACTTTATAACCATCACTTGAAGTCCAATATAAACTAAAAGTAGAAATATCTTGAGTAGGATAAACACCATCCCTAAAATATATTTTCTTACTTGCAATACCAGAAGTAGCATCAGAAGCGTCATATCCAGGCGCTAGGTAAATGTAATTATTACCACTATTTATAGAGAAAATAGAACCAACATAAAGAAGACTATCCGATGTTTTAGAAACAGAACCATCTGCATAACTAGGTGAACAATCACGCCAACCACCTACTCCACCTTTTATCTCATTCAAACACGCATTCCGATCAATTCCACTTTTAAATACTAATCTCGCATTATTACCTCTTCCAGTAGGCGTAAACTTACAATTACTACTTGGTATCATTTGACATCTATCATTGTCTCCATAAGTAGAAGAACGATATTTATAAGCAATCTTTTTAGACACAGGAGCAACTGTATCAATCCAAACATTTTTGGTATCTGTATAACCCCTACAATTCATTAAACTATCACAAATTCGCCACTTAATAGTTGATTTTCCATTTGCTTCAATATTACGAGAATATCCTCTTTGATTTGTATGATTAGTAGTTGCACCAGTTGTAGTATATTGATAAAAAATTCCTCCTGCACAACCACTATCTGAACCACCACTTGGTGCAGAAATTACACGTCTATTAGACCAATTCCCAGGAGTATAATTATCTGATAAACCAGATATAGATGAAGGTCTAGTAGAATTATTTATCCATTTTTTAAAATATACACGCTTAATATCAACCTCAGGTGGAGTTTTATCAATTCTTACAGTTTGATTACCAGGACAAGTAGTAATATTACCTGCTTTATCACTTACATCACCAGGTGATGCATTATTAACATCCATAGAAGTAGTAAATGTTTTTTGAATAGTTCCATTTATACAACCACTAAGATCATCAGTACATGTACCAGTTAAAGTATGATTAGTAGCTCTACACGTTGTATCTCCACCAGAACTAACACAAGATGGATTTGTTCTATCATAAGGTGCTGTAATAGAGAATTTAACTGCATTTCCAGCCGCATCAGTTATATTATAAATACCCTCTCGCCAACCTTCTTCAGTAATAGTAAAACTTTGAGAACTACTTAAACTAGGATAAGAATGTGTAAGTTTCTTAGTAATTTCACTAGTTTCTCCCTTTTTCTTATTTGCTTCGTTTTCAGACCAAGTTCCAGTAACTGGAGACAAATTTTCTTGAATTGTAACTTCATAGTAAATACCATTTAAGAAATTAGCTCTATTCAACCAACTATCAGTACCATAACCATCAGTATATTGCTTAATAACCGCATTTTTATTTGCTTGATTAGCAACAGCCGTAGCTTCAAGTTTTCCCTTTGTACCATCAGCATTTAGTTGATAAGCATTAACTGTTACTGTTGGAGCAGTATTATCAATATGTACAATTACTTCACAATTTGTTTTGTTACCAGCATTATCTTCTATAGTTATATAATCTCTATCTGCTTCATGAGTAAATGTTTTAATATATTCATCACGAACACAACCACTACCACTTCTATCTATACATTTAACAGAAATAGTACGTGACTTAGCTCCATCCCAAACATCTGGAAGAGACTCATTTTTCTTTTCACCACAAATAGGGGCATCGGTATCACCATAACCTAAAAGTCCAGAACCCTCATTATAACCACCAATAACATTATAAGCTGTTGCTTTAATTTTAACATTAGATACTTTAGATATATCAACAAACTCAGATAGTTTTTTATGTATATTTATATTCTTTTTTCCACCAGCTTTAATAGAACCAGAACTATATATTTCCGTAAATGTTCCAGCTTCCTCGCCAAAATCAGTATAATTAACAGAAATTGAATAAATATAACCATCTATTCCAAGAGAGCCAGAACTATTACCCTTAATCTCTATATCAACATAAGGAATAGCAACATTCTTTTTAGCAATATCAAAAGCATTTCCTTCAGCATCTGTAAGTTTAACAGTTATAACAGGTTTATCTAAAGTTATTTCTTCCGGAACATCATCACCCTCACAATATAAGAAAGGGGTATATGAATAATCATTACTAGCAGGTTTGTAAACTATAACAACTGAATCATTCATACAAGAATTATGATTTGAATCAATCAAATCATCCTTTAAATAATTAGTCTTTTTTAATTCCTTAGCCGTAATAATAGTAGTTTCACCAACAGATTTTGGTAAAGATGACGTATTAGATTGAGCATAACTCTTTGCTGCCATCTCCAAAGTTCTACCTAACGACTCCCTGCTCTCGGTTTTAGACCGAGTTATCAATTTAGTAACATTAGGAATAGCAATTGCTGATATAAGCCCTAATATTGCAATTACAAGCAACAACTCAGCTAATGAAAAACCCTCCGATTTTTTTAACATAAAAGAATCACCTACTCTAAAGTTTAGTATAACATACAACAACAAAAAAAGCACCATTTTTTGGTGCTTATTTTTTTATTGTAATGGTCCCATAGGTTGAATAGTTGGCATAGGTTGTGGAGCTGGTTGAGCAACAGCCTCTGGCATTGGTTGTGCCATCATAACAGGTTCAGCACTTGGAGGTGCAATTGGTTGTGGAGCAACCGCAGGAATTGATTGTGTATTTTGAAGTGGATCAGCCCCTCCATAAATTTGGTGAGGAGTTTCCGTATTAATATTAATATCTGATACTGCCGGACTAGCCCCTCCATAAATTACTGGAGCTGGAGCGACAGGTGCTGGTGCAGCCATAGTAGGTTGAGGCATCATAACTGGATCAGCTGGTGCAATTTGTGGAGCTACTGGTGCAACCTCTACAGGTGCAGCAGGAATAGCCTCTGGAACTGATAAAGTTGGTATTTCAACTGGTGCAGGAGTAGGAACTTCTACTGGAGCTGGCATTGGAGTCTCAACTACAGGAGTTGGAACAACAGGAGCCTCAGTAGTCTGAACCTCTGGCATAACAGGAATTGGTTCTGGTGCAACAGGCTGAGCTTCTGGCATAACAGGTATTGGCTCAGGCATAACTGGTGTTGCTTCAGGAACCACAGGTGCCTCTACTGGTGTAGGTATAACAGGACTCACATCAGGTGTATTTACTACAGCTTGATATGGTTCTGGATTTTGCATAACTTGTTGTTGAACAGTCATTGGATCAATAACAGATGCCTCTGGCATTGTTGGAACTGCTTCTGTAGGCATTGGCATAACAGGTTGAGGCATTGGATTTGCTTCAACTGGAGCAGCCATAGGTGCTGCAGCCTCTGGTGCAACAGGTGCTACGACACTAGCCGCAACTTGAGCAACAGCCGCATCATTAGTAGGAGTAGCTTGACTCTCTTGTAGTTTTTTCTCCTTCTTAGATTTTTTACCTGTAACTAGTAAAATAATAAGTGCAATTATTAATAATACAACTCCACCAGTTATGAACATTCCAGGTACAGTCGTAAACCACGATAAATCAAAATTCTTCATTTAATCTACTCCCTTTATTCTATAATCTATATCCATGATAGCAAAAAACGAATTCAATTGCAAACATTTTATTTTTTGTACACTTTATTTACAATGTAAATCTTGTCCAATATCCTTTATTCTCAGGAAACAATTCAAAAGACATCTCTTCTTTTGTTACAGGATGCGTAAAAGATAATTGATAAGCAAAAAGACATATCTGTTGATTATCTAAAACACCATATCTTTGGTCTCCTAATAAATAATGTCCTCTAGAAGCAAATTGCACTCTAATTTGATGATGTCTTCCACTTTTTAATAAAATAGAAACTAAGCTGCAATCATATTCTGTATTATAATCTAATACTTTATACTGTAAAATAGCCTTTTTTCCATCAGGAGATATAATGCTTTTACCATCAGAACCCTTTAATATATAATCTATCCATTCATCTTCTTCTTTATCTAATTTTCCATGAACAATTGCTAAATACTTTTTCTGAACTTGATGTTCATTAAAACATTTACATAATCTACTAGCCGCCTTACTACTTCTAGCAAATACCATAATCCCCCCAACAGGTCTATCTAATCTATGTACAAGTCCCAAATAAACATTTCCCGGTTTATGATATTTTTCTTTAATATATTGTTTTACCATATCAAGTAATGATAAATCCCCTGTACTATCACCTTGACTTAAAACATTATAAGGCTTTTCAACAACAATAATATGATTATCTTCATATAATACATTTATTTTATTCATAAGACTCCCATCTACCATAAATACCACAAGGTAATACTAAACCACTTGCAGTAATAGGAAGCCCCACTTCTCCACTAGAAATAGTACCATCATAATGTTTTTGTACAGTAAGATTTAATATATTTTCAAGAACTTTAGAAGACAATCCTGTTGTATAAGAATTAATTAAAAAGAATAATGGCTTATCAGATAATAATTCTGTACAAAGACTTATTAAGTGGAATAAGTCTTTTTCAATATCCCATACTTCTCCATGAGCTCCTCTACCATAACTAGGAGGATCCATTATAATTGCATCATACTTTTTACCACGCCGTATTTCTCTTTCTACAAATTTAATAACGTCATCTACAATATATCGCACATGATCACCTTGATATCCAGAAGTATTAACATTTTCCTTACACCAATCTACCATTCCTTTTGAAGAATCTACATGTGTAACATAAGCCCCCGCTGCTAAACAAGCAACACTAGCCCCTCCAGTATAAGCAAATAAATTTAATACCCGAATTTCTCTTTTAGCAGAAACTATTTTATCTCTCATAAAATCCCAATTAACAGCTTGTTCTGGAAATAAACCCGTATGTTTAAATCCCATTTGTTTAATATGAAAAGATAAATCTCTATAATGAATAATCCAAGAATCAGGAGTCTTTTTAATATTCTCCCAATTACCCCCACCTTTATTACTACGATGATAAATAGCATTAATCTTTCCTTTATACTTTTCTTTTAAATCACCATTATCCCAAATAACCTGAGGATCCGGTCTTAATAAATAAACATCTCCCCATCTCTCATACTTCTCTCCACAAGAAGCATCAATACATTCATAATCTTTCCAATCTTTTGCTAAATTCATAAGGCACCCCATTTCGAACATAGTATAACACACTTAAACAAAAGAAAAAAGGTTAAAAACCTTCATCTATATTTTCTCTTCCTCTAATTATTGACTGACAATAACCACATCTAACTTTACCCTTAATATCAACATCATTTAAAGCCCCACAATTAGGACAATGTACACTTTCTTTATCAGAACTAACTTTTCTCTTTTCAACAGAATAATAAATTATTTCTCTATCAATAGTATCTAACCTAATACCATTAATTAACCCTTTATCATATAAATACTTAATCTCTTGATAAACTTCTTCTCTTAACTCTTGTATAGATAAATAATTCTTATTATTAATAACATTAGCAATTTCATTTATTTGTAAATGACTACCATAAATAAATGGTTTATATTTTTCTATTAATTTCTGATCATTTTTTTCACAAGGTAATAATTTAAAATGAACAGTATCAATATAATAATCTTCTAAATATCTTTTATTTTTTAAATAACGAATCTTTAAAATACATTCCGGTACAGAACACATACTCATTTCTGCAATTTTTTTTATATCCATAATACGTTGTTTATGAATAAGTGAATATATTTTACTTAATTTTTCATCAAAATTCTCATCGCTAGGAATAAACTCTCCATAAAACTTAGCATAATTTTGAAAAGATTGTTCATTTACATGATTCTTATCAATAACCTTTTTCTCTTTTTTAGAAAAAAGCCCTTTATCAAATACCCCACAAAGAGCAAGACAACTAACTGTGAAACAAGTATATAATAATATTTCTCCCATAAATCCCCCTAAGAAGCAACTGCAAACATTTGTTTATAATCAGTAATAATTAAAGCTCCATTATACGCAATAATACGATCTTTATACTCATCAAACATAGAATCTTCTTTCATCTCATAAATACAATCAACATCAGCATACTTCATACATTCTTTACTATTAGAAATACGCATACGATAAACTTTATCTTCAGTTTTTATAAAAGTTGCTAAAGAGTCCCCTGCATAATTAAAATCTATAATTCTAGCCCCATACTGTGATTTAGAATAAACAATCATTGTACTCATTAACTGTGGAGGTGAATTATAATCTTTAGTAGAAACTACATTACCATAAACATTACCATCAGTTTTTAAAACATAATATAACCCAGTACTTCCATTAGCAGTAACAACCTTAACAACGTCATCACCCTTTAATAAAATATCATAAATTAAATAACTATTATCTGTAACTGGAATCTTAGAATATCTTTCTACATTATTCTGGGTAGTTAAATAATAATAATTACCATCCATTCCTTTAACAATAGTATCATTCATAATTGCTTTTACTCTAATAGAAGTATTAGCTTCTTTACAATTCTCTTTATTAACATAAGGTTGTGCTAAAGAAACTTCATATATTTTTCCTTCTGTATTAATAATATTATTTGATGTTAAATAAGCAATCTTCTCAGAGGCAACTTCATCCTTACTTTGCGCAAAAAATCTAGAGCATTTAAATGTTCCACTTACATTAAATCCTGCATGTCGAATATTTCTTGTAACCGTACCATTACACCCTGTACAAAGAATACAAATTATAACTAGTAATAACACACTAACTCTTTTCATATGATATCCTACCTTTATAAAAAATATACCACAAAAAAAGAAGATTGAAAACTAGAATTTACGAATGATGTCAAATATCTTCAACACACTTTTACTATCTTCTCCACAATACTTTTCAATAACTTCTTCTACTTTAACTTTTTTCTTAGTATTAGTATCTTTCTTATATAATTTTTCTAATTTTTTATAAACAATTTCTATACTTTCTTGATCAGTAATAAAATGTTTACTTTCTACTTGCATAATACCAAGTTTTTTATTTTCACCATTTAAACGAAATAACAAATTATCAATTCTTCTTAAAAATTTACCTCTTCTTTGATTTTCAAATATCATAATAGAAAGAAGTACATTAGACAATTCTTTTTCATCCGGATGACAATCATCATAATAACGATCTTTTAATTTAACAAACTGCTCTAAAACCATTTCTCTACTAATTGAAATAGAAGAAGTATTTTCCTTCTTTTGTAGTACACCTCTACTTTTAATAAAATTATAGAAGAACAAAAACATTAAAAACCAAGTAATAAGACGATAATCTTCTCCTACCAAAAATACTTGGTCTACTCTATTAATAAATTCTTGATTAATAAAGAAACCAATAAATATTAACATACAATAATATAATACATTTTTCTCTTCTCTATCAAAAAAATCTCTTTCTAAGAAATAACTATGATATATTAAATCAATAAAAAATATAAAAACATAAATAAAAAATATCTGTTCTGTATGAGAAAATAAAAATCTTTTCATCATACCCGCTACAAATAATAATAAAAATATGGATACTACTATTTTTTCTAATTTAGTAAGTTTATATTTATGATCTAACACTAATAGTATTAAGAAAAATATAAAAGCAACTATCATATAAAATATCCAACTTAATAACCCCATATCAACCACACCTCTAGTAGATATTATAATAAAAACATAAAAGAAAAACAACAAAAAAAGTGTACCATACTACACTTTCTTTTCTTTTAAATGCTCATCTCTAAATAATGGGAATACCTCAGCCATTTCTGGATAAATAGTTGTCCCAAAATCAGCACTATAACCAGCTAAAATATGACGTGCTTTTGGTGAATAAACACCAGCTAAATTTAAAAACATTTCCACAAATTTATCAATAGTAATACCATCTTTTTTAGGAATACTATCATATATTCTCTTAAGTTCTCCATCTACATCAAAACGAGAATCATCATTTAACATATTTAAAAAGACTACTAATTGAATTAATCCCTCATCTTTAAATTGAGACCCAAAATCATCATATCTTTTTCTCATTGCCAAAAATGGTTCCACATAATCTTTTGTTCGTGGTACATAATCTTTCCCCGGACTATTAATTGGCCAGCTAAGTTGTTTCATATCATGTCTATAATTATTTTCACCTATACAATTTATTTCAGAAGTTCTAGCTTCAAAAGTTATAAAACCATCCTTATAATCATATCTATATGGATGTATAAAGTATTTACCATCATACTCTAAATTATAAACCCCTTCATAATAATCAATCATATCAGCAGAAGGCCATTCTCTTTCCTCTGCTATAGATTTATCTTTGTTTTCACGTAAAGAATCAATATAAGATAATACGGGGTTCATATATGGAATGGTCATATTATAATCACCCATAATTTGAGGAAAAGCTTTCATTTCCGGCCAAATACTTACCTTATTTTGATTAGCATAATCAATAAGTAAAAATCTTGCTGTTATAGAAAATATACCAGCTAAATTTAAGAATTCCTCTCTAAAAGTATTTATATCATCTATTGGTAACGATTTAGCACGTGAATCGCTTAAATTATTATATGCTTTTTCTAATAACACACTACCATTTTCTTGTAAGTTTTCTAATTGTCTTAAACTAGAAATATTATTCAAAAATGCAACCAACTCTTCTAAACCAGCTTTACCATATTTACCTAAATAATCCTTATAACGCCTATCCAGCCCATCATATACATCTCTAAAATCTTCACTTTCCTGCCCACTTTTTCCCAATTTAAGAGTACTTTCATTTAGAGACCCATCAAAATCAATAAGCATATGATCACAAACTATATCATTACCCAAAAATCTATAATTACTTCGGTGAAGCCTATCGAGATGTAAATACTCCATTTGTTTTTCACGTTCATATTTTAAAAGATCTATCTCTATATTCCCATAACATTTTCTATAATCTAATAAGTAATTAATAACCACATCATTTAATAAAAACGCCTGATTTATATACCTCATCCTAAACCCTCCTAAATATTAAGTTATTATAAACTATTATTATTTATTTGCATACCCTTTTAATCTCTCTTTAATTAAAAACACTAAATCCATTGGTCCTTTAATTAAATTTAATACTATTAAAGCATCTTGTAACTTAGTCTTATCAGACATATTTTCTTTTATATTTTCTGCCTCTTTTTTATAATCAAAATCTTTAATTGTATTTTCTTTAACAACAGCTCTAATATACTCTTCTATTTCTTTTAACATATATTCTTTCAAAGGATAATTATCCATTAAACTAACTCCATAATATCCCCCAACTAAATACTTAAATTGATTTTCTAATTCCATAAAACCACCTATAAATATCTTAACATAATAAAGAAAAGAAAAAACTACTAAAAAACAAATTATTATGTTAGAATAATAATAGGTGATAATATGAAGAAAAAAGATACACGTTTTTTAATTATATTTGTCGTTATCGTATCATTATCCCTACTATATTTATTTCAATCATCTTATGCTAAATATCGAAAGCAAATATCAACTCAAATGAGTACCACTATTGCAAGTTGGAATATAAAAGTAAATAATGAATTAATTAACAATAAAACTACTTTAACTAATAATATAACTCCAGTATTAGACGCTAATACATATATAAAAGAAGGAGTCTTAGCTCCTGGTTCTACGGGATATTTTGATATTATCATGAATGCAGAAGATGTAGATGTAGATTTTACTTATGAAATACAAAATGAAGTAGATGAAGATACTCCTCTATTAGATTTAAAATTTACTGGTTATAGTATAGATTCTGGCACAACTCAAACATATCCTGCCGGTGGAGCAATAACTGGAAACCTAACTAAAAATACAGGAGACACAACAATAAGAGTATTCTTTGTCTGGGACGACAGCACAAACAATGCCATGGATAATCAAGCCGATACAGAATATGCCCTAGACGAAAATAACGAAAATACAAACATAGCTGTATCAATTCACTTCACACAAAAAGCTTCTTAAACATAGTTAACAACTATGTTTTTTTTATATACAATTTACTACCATTTCATTTTATATCAAGTCTAACTAAATCCAATCTTCTAAAGGATTTTTTTCATCTTTATCTAAAAGATTTTAACATATAACACCCCTAAGTTCATTATTCAAAATTTTATAAACAAAAAAACCGCTAAGCGGTTATGTATTACTTTGTTCAACAAGTAGTCTCATATTTAATACTAAACAGGGATCTCCTGTATTTGCTTCATATTGTGCACATTGCATTCCAAAATAACTATCTGCATCATCTTTCTCTAAATATAATGAATTTAGATTAGTATTAAAATCTGCTTGACTAGCAATAGTTGCCGGATTATAAGTAGTTCCACTCTTTGTAAAGTAATAAAAAGACTCATTATAATTATATACTTCATTCTGCTTATAATATAAAGGTGTAGCCGAATCAAATGGCCATACAACATTAATCTCAAAAGTAACAGTATCATTTTGTGATAAAACATATTTATCAGCTGTAAAAGTAATAGAATATGGATAAAATTTCTCCAAATAATCTTCAACATCCCCAACACCTGACAAATCTATAGTATTACCAAGTATAGATAAACCTAACACATCATATGAAAATGTAGAATTAACATCACTCTTAGATTCAATTTCAATTGTCTTATTAAAATCATCCATACCGGGTTTCATTTTAGTAACCTCTACTAAAATATCTCTAGAAATAACTCCCGTATTATCTTTAAACTCTACATCCCAAGCTGCCACCGAAGCATCTAACTCTAAACCTGCATTAGCTGAAAAAGCAAACCACGCGAAAATATTAACACCTAAAGTAAAAAGTGCTAATAAAATACTAAGATATTTCTTTTTACGAAATTTTTTCTGTAAAACATCTAATTGTTCCCTAGTAAGTCGCTTTTTCATAAAACCCTTCCTATATTATTTCATCATCTTCAACAACATCTATTTTTCCTTCTAATTTATCACTATCAACAAGATTATCTTTTTCTTTTACTATTTCTTGTATTTCATGTTTTTCTAATTGAATATCAGTAATTGTTTGTAATACTTCTAATACAATAATTAATACTAATGGACAAAAGATAAATAAGAAGAAACCTAATTGGCTTTTAACAATATGATTTAACAAAGATATAAAAGGTACAATACCAATTACTCTTCCCAACACTTGTTCTTCCATAACAACAGGATCTGCTGCTGGGGCATTAACACCTTTAGTTGTAAATAAAAGTTTTCCAGCTTCATCCTTTTCTATCTTAATAATACGGTGTGTAATTAGCATTCCTTCTAAACCACCACGTGTACCTTGATATGCAATGTCATCCCCTACTTTTAAACTCTTTATATCACAATCTTTAACAGCAATAACATCATTAATTTCATATACTCCTGACATTGAACCAGTCGCAACAGTAAATAACCGATATCCAAAAACGCTCTTATTTCCACTAACTCTCTGTACAATTACAAAAGCTAAATAACACATTATAACAATGACAAATATAGTCCTTAAAAAACCAATAATAAAACCAAATATTTTACTACCAAAAATCTTTTTCACTCTCAAGCCTCTTTTCGCAATAAGTCTAATACTTCATTCAATGATTTTTCTTCTCTTTCTAACCTATCTTCTAAAACATTATAAATACGTTTAGATCGATTAACATTTCTCTCTTTAATAATCTTTATCTGTTTTAAAAATGCATCCTCTATTTTATCTTCTGTAAGTTCTGGATCAGTATCAAGTAAATTTTCCACTAATCTCTGAATCATTTGATTAATAATATTTGATTCTGTAGTAGCTTGACTACTACTAATAAAATTCTTATTCGCAATAAAGGCCATTAAGAAAGCTTGATCATATTCATTCTTTAATACCCCTTTATCAAAAAATTCTCTTTTCTCTTTTTCTTTTTTATCTTTACTTTCAAAAGCTTGTATAAAATTCCATAATTCTTCTGCTTTACGGAAATTAGGGTTCTTTAAAATTACATTTGTCTTCTTAATTGGACTACGTACAGGTTCAAAATGTAACTTACCAAGTATCTGCATTAACTCAGTACCAAAGAAACCATCTAATTGAGTTTTAACTTTACGGATTCTCTCCGCATAAGTCATTTCTCCCTTATCTCCACTATGTTCTTTAATATTTTTAGTAACATCACTAACATCAATACTTATTTTTAAATTTTCTCCATATACTTTAGTATTAGCTTCATACTTTAATAAATTCTTATCTAAACAATAACTAGATCCAGAAGTTGCTGAAACTCTAAATTCAAAAAAGAAACGTAAATTACTTAATAAAGTATAAATAAATCTATTTTCATAAGTATCCATACTTTCTTCTTTATTAATATTAAGAATTTTAGATGGCTTAACATCACCATTATCATCTATATCTTGTATTAAATTAGTATGTTGAGAAAGATGAATAACAGATTCTACCGTTACTCTTCTTGCTAACTCAACTTTAACAATCTCTTCATCATTAATAATGAAACGTTTAGGATTACGTAGGATATTATCAATATAAGGAAGACATTCTTCAATGATATCTAACCAACCATAATCAAATTCTTTCATATCATAATCTTTTTTAACAAACAAAGTAGAATTCAAATTATGAAGAAACAACTCGTCATCATCTAATACTTCTTCTTTTTCTTGACTCATCCTAATCACCTCCTATTATACTAATTTCTTAAGTCTTAATAAATATTCTTTACACTCATTAAAGTGTTCTTTTCCAAAACTCTTATCTAAGAATTCAATAAATGGATCAATCTCATCACGAATATAAGCTAAGTTTAATTGTTCAAACTTACGTAAAATCTTACGTGCTATATAATAATCTACTCCATCAACTTCTGTACCACCACAAGCAATATAAGTTGCAACGAAATCTCTCATCTGCTTAACAATACGGTTACCGAAAGCTATACGGAAATGTTTAATAACATAATCATCCATTTCATTAATCTTATTTTCCATTTCAGAAGTTAAAGGATTATTCTCTTTAGCTTCTTTAAATAAACCTTCCAAATAAGAACTATTAATATTCATAGCCTCAGTATCTACTGGTTCAAATACTTGTCCTTTATCATTAATATCAATTGGCATAGCACGGTCATACACTTTATCAGTAACTGCGAAAGTAGAATCATCATTATTGATCGTACCGATATACCACATATTTCCAGGTATTTGTAATTTACCATTCTTTAATAGTTTAGGATCATTTTCCCAACTACTAGGAACCAACTCAATAATCCACTCATCACGTGAAGGCATTTCTAGAATAGATAACATTTCAGCAAAATAGTACTCAACACGTGCTATATTCATTTCATCTAGTACAGTTACATATACATCATCTGTATAATTAGCTAAATATAAACCTTTTAATACTTCTGTTTCATTAAACTTCTTCGTAAACTCATTAAAATATCCAAACAACTCAGTACGATCTCTCCAAGAAGGTTGTACTGAAGCAATTATGGCATCATTCTTAATAAATTTACCCCAAGCATAAGCTAAGGAAGTTTTACCAGTACCAGAAATACCTTGTAATATAACAAGTTTAGTTGCTGATAAACCAGATATAAATAAACGTATCATATTAGTTGTATAATAAAGTCTTAATTTAGAAGCACAGAAGTTTCTAAATGAATCAACTAACTCTTCCAAAGTAAATGTATTACCATATTGTTGTACTTTATAATCTCTAAACTCTAAATCAATTGCATGTAATTTACTAAATCTATAACTATCTAAGTCTCCATCTAATGTATCAGTACTTTCAGTTTCTTCATCGGTAACAGTAGCTTCTTCACCAGGTTTTAATCCAAGTTGAGAAACTTTCATAGCTAATATCTTTTCTTTTTCTTGTACTAATGAAGCAACTTCTCTATTTAACTCACCAATTTCTTTTAACATAGATTCTTGCTCTACAAGAGTTTTTCTAAACTTAATATACTTCCTTACAAAGAAAACAATTATTAATAGTATTAAAGCTAATACAATAAACATAACTATAACCGCAATAACTACTAATACCCATTCAGAAACTTTTAAATCTTTACGATAAAACTCAATTACATAAAAATATCTCTGAATACTAAATATTTGTACAATTCCCTTAAAAAAGCCCCCTACAATCATACCGATTCCTTGGAAAAAGACAGACATAAAATCATATAAAAACCTAATATATGTATTCATAATTACTCCTCCTCAAAAACCAATACTTCCATAGATTCATTATGATACTCTAGGAAATAATCACGATTCTTGTATTTACAATCACTAACAATTAAGTAGTGAAATATCCCTTCCTGCCTAATACTATCAGTTTTTTGATATACATCACTAATATGAGTAAAATCCTGAATACAAGCAAATTGATAATCTTCCATAAATGCCTCTTTAGCCTCTTGATACATTGTAAAAGGAACACCTATAACTACTTTTTGTCTAAACAATGGATTATCAATTAAGTCTAATATTTCATCTAATATTTTACCCCTCTTTATAACGGTATCTGGAAATTCTATAAATATTAAAGGACTCTTCTTTTTATCTAATAAATTCTTTAATAATAGAAAAGATACTTTTTGTATTAAACATCTAGTTCTAGAAAGACTTAAATTCTTATTTCTATATACTTTATAAATAGTAACATTACGATAAACATCTAATGTTTTAATAGTAGGAATAAGATTATAAAATACTTTATCTTTTTTACCCTCAAAATTTCTCTCTTCTATTTGAAAATAATTCTCTTCATAATTAAGTAATTTTAATGAAGTATTATAAGTTTCTCTAATTAAAGAAATAAGTTTAGAAACTCTACTTCCTAACAATTCTTTCAATACTGAATTACCATCTATAAAAGTACTAACAACTTGCGCTATTTCATCTTTTGCGTCAAACTCTAAATTATCTATCTTAACTATTTCAAAACAAATAGGATTCATATCTCTAATCAATTGACAATTATGACTATACTCTTCATTACTAACAACTAATTCTTGTGCTCTATAGTCATATAACATATCTTCCATAATACCCTTAAACTCTAATTTTAAGTTAGAAATATTATAAGTATCTCCATCTACAGTATGAAAAATATGATAATAATAATTATCTACATAAGTTCTAAAATATTCAGTAAAAATATGTTTTTCAAAATCACCATTTTGTTCCGTAATAAACATAGCATAAGCAACAAGACGATTGATCTTATAATTCATAAAAACTGTAATTAAATTGTCCATCTAAATCACCTATCCTATCGTATAAATTATAACATATAAGCATGTCAAAAAAAACATTTTAATTTGCTGAGTTTACAGTTACTGTAATAATTGAATTATTATTAACAATAGGATAAGTATAATTCTGAGTAATATCATCTTTATAAAAGATAATAGAGTTACTAGAACTAGCATTTACTTTAAACGAGAATTTTGAAACATACTGATGTCCACCTATAGTTAATTCTTGATAATCAGTAGAAAGCCTTGATAAATACAATCGATCCGTCATATCAACCATTAAAATAGTAGGATTATATTCTACTGTTACTATTGCGGAGAAACACTTTGCCTGGTCTGTAGGCGATAAAGCATTATAATCATCTAAAGAAACTTGATCTCCTACCTGATAAGTTCCAAATGCTTGCTCCACCTGATAGTAAGAAATAGAATTAGTAAAATTAATAGTTAAATATTTAGAATTAACACTATCCACAATATCATAAGAGAAATCACTCTTTTCAACCCCAATTGTATATGTAGCTGTCATTGTTTTTTGATATGGTGCATTTGAAGTAACCCCTGTATTAACAACAACCGTATCTCCTTCATAAAAGTTCTGTAACGGTGTAACTGTAATAGTATAACTATCCATCGTATCCTCAGGGTGTAAAACACCATTATTTTTACTCAAAGTACAAGTAACAGTTGATGGACAACTAACAAAAATATCATAAGCAATATCAGTAGTTGTATATCTACTATCACTCTTACGGTTATTTAAATCTATTGTTATAGGATAAGAGTTAACACCATCCCAATTTGTAATAGAAAAATTTTTACCATTAACATTTAAAATACTACTATTAAAATAAAATGCCTTTGTTTCAAGTATATATTCATTAACTATATTTTTAATATAGCGTCCAAAAACAATACCTACAAGAAGGAATAGTAATAATAATACTAAAATAATTGTACTAGCAGTTCTATGTTCTCTAATAAATTTCATCATAGTATTCCTCCTATATTATTTGTTGAGAATCAATTGTTACCTCTATACTTTCAATAGAATTAGCATACACCGGATTATTTGCATAAGACTCAGGGAAACTAATAACCATAGTATAAATATCAGTTGTATGATTCTGATAAGACATTTGGTAAGCTGTCCCTGAAGAATAAACTCGATACCAAGCAGAATCTGTATCTTGGGCAATTTGTGCTCCACCATTAAAAATATTAGTTGCCCCTGTCGCAGTATGAAGTTCATTACGATACATCTTAATTGTAATAGGTAAATTAGTAGTAGTTCTAACCTGCAACGTATAAGAAATATCTACATCACTTTCTTTAGTTTCATTAAAATTTGAAACACTAAATTTATAAACATAAGGCTCACTACTAGGAATAATACCTTCAGGTTCCAAATTAAAAGATAATTTTTCATCCTCAAATATGTATAAAGCTTTCTCTATATTAGAATTAATTTGTGCCCTTATTTCATACCTCGCAAAAGCAAGTCCTAATAAATAACGAGCAAAAAAGAAAACTAATAATAAAACCAATGCAAAAAGAAGAAAACGTACTTTTTCTTTCTTATACGAAATATTTTGAATTTTCTTCTTTAATGTATCCATAATTATCCCCTATGATCCTGAATAAGGAGTCAAAGTTCCTCCTTGATATTGTAATGCATGAAAATGTATTTCAAACAAATCATCAAATGTTTGGTTATCTTCCGTAATACCCGGAATATCAGTTAAATAATCAAAGTAAAAACCAACATTTATATGTACCTTTTTACCATTCGCAATATCTGCCTTTGTAATAATACCAGAATATGTATCTACTCCCGTCCTAATAAAAGTATTATCATCAGAAACAATATTACTAAAATTTAATAATTTTTCTTCATCAATAACTTTATCTACAAAACGAAACTCATAAACAATTGCCACTTCACTACCAGCTGGATCTACTTCTAAACTAATAGTACCAGTACTACCAGGAGATAATTTTTCTTCTCTAGTATGAGTAGAAACCCATGTAGTATTATCTAAAATTATTCTATCATCAATTACACCACTGCTTTGATTTTCTAAAATATCTACTCCATTAATACTTATATGAATACCAGCTGTCTTAACAGAAGCAGCCCCTTCAATCTCTGATTCAAACAAAGTATAAGTACTTTTAGAACCCAAATACAAAAAACAACCTATTATAAGGATTAGTACTATAAATATGTAATATTTTTCCCTTTTCTCTGTATTTTTCATATAATCTCCTACACTATCATTATAGCATAGAAAAAGAGTTATTTAAAATAACCCTTTT
>CACZGA010000014.1 GCA_902780585.1 uncultured Erysipelotrichaceae bacterium
ATCATTTGATTCAAACACCATCTGTCCATCAAAATCATTACCAATCCACAAACCAGTGTCCCCATCAAAATAATCCATTAATTCACCATTTCGTAAACCATCAGATTCAGAAGAAAGATCATACAAAACAAAATGGAAATTAGGAATATGATGAGCCATTTCTATCAAGTCAAAAATAGTACAATAACCATCATCATTTAACTCTTTCTTCTTTTCCGTTAATTTTTCATTTAATAAAGAATAATTCAAAACAAATATCATGTAATTATCAGTTGGCGGTTTTTCATTACACTTCAATATATTATTTTTTAAACTCTCAACCACTTTAGAAAAACCAGTATTATAAGAAACAACTGATTCCAAAGTCGTTATCTTACCTTCTTCTAAAGCATTTAAAACAATAATTTTAGTATTAGGTATCTTTAATAATATCTTTTGTAATACTGGAAAAAATCTACTAAATGATAATACTTTTTCCGATGATATAACTGAAACTGTATTATTAAAATTAAATGTATCAACTTGCGCCGTAAGCATATTTACGATATATCAGTAATAGTATTTTCAATTATCTCATATGTAACCCTATCTGGAATTCTAGGAACAGGCTTAGCTCTAGTCTTTAAATATTTATTTAACTGTTCAATAATTGTATTTAAATATTCAACTTCTTTTCCCTCATCAAAGAATAAACAAGTTTGAAACTCATAAGGAACCTCATCAATCGCAACAACACCTCTACCAGGATTCTTCTTAATAACAGGAGCATTATTAAAGAAATTATGATAATCAGTAGAATCAGATACATTAAGCATAACAACTTGATTAAAATTCTGTTCAGCCGCATACCCTAACGAAGTAGCTGTATTACCTGAAACAATAAAATAAATTCCGTACTTAGCACAAGTTCTTGTTAAAGGGACAAAGTTCTCTTCAAAGAAATACTCAAAGTTTTCCTTAAAAGCATCTAAATCATACAAAAATACTAAAATATTAGGAAAAGCACACTTTTTATTACGAACTTCACGTATAAATTCTTCCCCTGTTTCTGAATAATACTTTTGTCGTTTTAATAATTCAGACTGTAACATAAAAAGTAAAAACTTCAATTCATTACCATCATTAATAGTTAAAACGTCCCCTACCTGTGGAGCATCTAAATATTTCTTTAATTTTTCAGCTCCCATATCAATAATATAAATATTAACTTCATCACTATTATGATTAACTATAGTAGAAGATATTATAGTAGACATTAAAGTATTTTTTCCACTGCCAGTATTACCAGCAATATAAACATTTCCTTTTTCTGTAATAGGTAATGTAACCAATCCTTGTCTTTGATTTTCAGGATCATCATATTCACCTATAACCGGATTAATATCAAAAGGAGAAGTAACAGGATTATATTTAGCAACTAAAGAATTATATGGCAAAACTTCTGGAATATTATCTAGCCATAACTGATGATAAGTATAATTGTTTTTCTTAGCTTCATCTATCAAATATCTAACTACATTAATAAGCTCTTCCCCTTGATTAAACTTATTAGTAGTATTTTCTTTAGCTTGTAAAGAAACATTTTTATATATCTCGCCAACAGTATTAACAAAAGAAATGTTATTATCTAATTTAGAATAAACTCTGTCACTAGGGATATAATCAACACCAGAAAAAGCAGATTGGGCCAAAACATAATATTCATCATAACCAATTTGTAAATAAAACCTACCTGCTTCTTTTAAATAAGCCGCATCACTCTTCCTTAGCATTTCACTACTATCTTCAGGAGTTTGAACTTTACAACATATTTTAAACTTCGAGTTTGACCAAATTTGATCATCTACTACTCCACTAGGTTTTTGCGTTGCTAAAATAAGGTGTATTCCTAAAGAACGACCTATACGAGCCGCACTAATAATCTCATCCATAAAATCAGGTTGTTGTTGTTTTAACTCAGCAAACTCATCACAAACAATAAACAAATGAGATAATGGTTCTTTTATTAAACCATCTCTAACATATTCTTGATACTTATATATATCAATAGTTCCAGTATTTAATTCTTCTTTAGCTTTATTAAATATTTGTTGTCTACGTTTTAACTCACTCTTAATAGAAACAAGCGTACGATTCATTTCAGAAGTATCTAAGTTAGTGATTGTCCCAACCAAATGCGGAAGTTTTACTCCCGTTCTTCTATTTTCAAATGCACCTGCCAAACCTCCACCTTTATAATCTATCAATACAAACTGAACTTCATCTGGACTATAATTTACTGCCATAGATAATAAATAAGTAATAATAGTTTCACTTTTACCAGAACCAGTCATACCAGCAATTAAACCATGTGGCCCATGTTTCTTCTCATGTAAGTCTAAGTTTAATATATTACCTGTAGAATCAATACCAATAGGAGCCGCTAATGTATTAACAATCTGCGCATTCTTCCAACGATTACCAGAATTTAACTGTTCAACTCTACCAACATTATACATTTCAAGAAATCCTAATTTTTCTGGAAGAACAATTCCTGTATTAGAATCACTATTATACTTAATTGGAATATTAGCTAAAACATGAATACATTTACTAAAATCTATTTGCTCTGTAGCAAGCTCAGGAGTAAAAGTAATAATATCCTTCTCATCCATATCACTTCTAAAGAAAGTAGCAGATTCTTTATTATATTCACAGAAGTAAGAGCAACCACTTATAACGTCAGTTAATCTGCCTGCAAAAGCAACTAAACTGAAACCATATTTCTCTTGGTTATGTGTAATCTCATTTAATATTTTTAAATTACGATATTTATTAATATCATCAGTAATAATTACATAGTATGGCAACTTTTCACTTTCATCATTACTAGCTTCTCTCTGAGAATATATTTTCATTAACTCACTAGATAAATATTCTGCCTCTTGCATATTAGTTGCTACATAACGAAAAGATCTATCTTCGTTCCAGCAATGATTCAATAATCTTATAGAATCAAGTCTAGAATTCTCATGAGTAAAAGCCACAATCTTAACTTCATGATAATCATGAAGAGCTGCTAATTGAATTATAATAGACTCCAAAAATTCATCAAACATCTTATCTGAATTAAGAAAAGCAATATTATCCTTCAAAGAAACAGTAAGTGGTGCTTGATCAATATAACGATATTCTTCCACAATTTTTTCTAACTCATCCCTTAATTGATCTCTTTCATTAACAAAATCAGGATAAGTATAATTTAAATTACAATTTAATAAAACTCTACCCGTACCTAACCTTACCTGTAAAAACTGTTCTTGTCCAGAATTTAAAGAAAACAAATTAGAACTACGATTAAAAATAATATTCTGACATTCATATATAGATAAATTATTAAAAAATAAAACAGACTTTTGCTCATTACGCACTTTTTCCAAAAAATTTTTCTTTTCAGCCAAATATCTTCTATATATTTTAACCCTCTTTTTATTCCGTAAAGATAAACGCAATCTCTCTGCAAATCTCTCAACAAATGGCCAAACAAAGCACAAAACAAACATAACAACTACTAAAACAACAGTTGTAATAAAAGTTTCAGGATCAACTTCTCCCAAAGTATAATTACGAATAGTATAAAAGGTAGAAATCAAAGTAGTAACACTCATTAAAGCTGTAGGTACCATTGTCATAATAATAGACTGATATTCCATCTTTTCTTTTTCTTCAGGTATTTTAAAATCAACATCTACAGTATTAATCTTTTTAAAGAAAACCGGAGATTTAGAAAAATAATCTTCCGAGTTATAAAAATCTGTATAACTTTGAAAATCATAATTTATGTTTGCTACTGCCAAAGCTTGTACAGGATCACTAAATAAAGAAGAATTAATAATAATATTATTTAAAGCACTATTAAAGAAAACCATATTTCCACAAACAACAAATTTTAAACCCGCAATAAAAACAACTTCAAAACTATTTAAAAAATATTCATCATGCTTTACCCCATTAATAAATAAAGGAATAGCTGAATTAATATTTTTTATAAACCATTTTGAATTTTTATAAGTAAGTTCCAATTGTTTATCACTTAACATCGGAAAATGAGCCGCAACATCACATTGACTATCTTTTCCAATAGTAATAGTACCCTCTTGTTGAATAGACTTAGCCAAATAATGGTTATCATAATTAGGCATAGTATACAAAAGTATTTTTTCTCCTTGAGAACTAGCAAGGAAATACCAACTATATTGAGTTAAATCACAACTGGCAATAGTCTTATTATCAATGATAATACGAACATTTTCATTTGAACTCATAATCCATTTGCCATCTAACGCAACTACATTTACCAAATTACGAGAAAAACCATTCTCATCATAATCTTCAATCACATAATTACCAGATACCTCATTAGGTAAACAAAAGGAATAGTATTTATCAGAATGAATTATATAAATTAACATCCAACCACCATACTTATTCTTATATTCTATTATTAATTATAACATCAATAATTAATTAGTACAAATAAAAAGAATAAGACTTAATCACATCTTATTCAAAAAAATCAATTATTAATTAAAATAATATCAATTTTCTAAATTTACCAATAGTTTGCAACCTATCAATAAACCGAGTTTATACCATATAACAATATCGAGTCACTCTCTCGTATTCAATATATATCGTTTTAACAACAATTCTAATTAATATGCATTGATCAATGACTGGCTAGATTAATATCACCCAAAAATGTATTTTTAGCTTTTATCGAAAATACTAAAGCAATACGATATATATCTACAATTAGCTAATAAATACAATAACTAAATAGTAAATTCAGCCTCGTTAAACTGAAAAAACATATTATTGTAAATACTAACACAAAAATAGAGACATAAACTAGGAAATATACCTTCCAACCCTATCTTTGATATATTAATTTTACTATATCAATATATAAAAAGCAAGATATAAAAAATATCAAAGTGTAAAGTAAAAAAAAAGAAGTTAATTACTTAACTTCTACAGTAGCTCCAGCTTCTTCAAGCTTAGCTTTAATTTCATCAGCTTCAGCAGTAGGAATATTTTCTTTAACAACACCATTAGCGTCAACAATATCCTTTGCTTCTTTTAATCCTAAACCAGTAATTTCTTTAACAATTTTGATAACAGCAACTTTAGCAGCTCCAGCATCTGCGATTGAAACAGTAACAGTACTTGGACCTTCATCAGCAGCAGCACCACCAGCAACTGGTGCAGCAACTGCAACAGCACTAGGATCTACTCCAAATTCCTCCTTCATTGCGTCTACTAATTCTTTAATTTCTAATAAATTCATTTCTTTTAAACTACTGATAAAATCTTCTTTTGTTAATTTAGCCATTTCTATATTCTCCTTCCAATATTTATATTTTTCTTCTTTTTGAACATTAATCTTCTTTTTGTTGACTATATAAGTCTAAACAAATTGATAAGTCTTTAACAAGTCCTATCATACCACCAGCAAGCATAGTAAGTAGTCCATCTCTAGATGGAATAGTAGCGTATTCAGCCAATTTAGCTTTGTCAGCTGTTTCTCCATCCACAATCCCTACTTTTAAAATTACTGCTGGGTGGTTTTTAGCAAATTCAGATAAAACCTTAATTGGTGCAATTTGATCGTCACTAAATGCGAATGCACTAGGTCCAGTTAAATTATCACCAAGGTCAATTCCTAAATCATTAAAAGCTCTAGCCATTAAAGTATTTTTGTATACTTTATAGTCAGCATTAGATTCTCTTAATTTAATACGTAATTCTTTAGCCTCACTATCTGTAATACCACGATAATCGAATAATACTATAGATTTAGCAGAATTAGCACGTTCTTTAATTTCATCAATTACTGCTTGCTTTTGCTCTAAGATTACCTTACTTGCCATAACACACCTCCTTCATTTATTGAGGGATGCCATAAAAAAGTTCCTTTACCTCCACAGCAAAAGAACTTTCATTACTTAGTAATAAGTCCTCGGCAGGATTTATTTTTACACCTGCTGTCTATGGCACCTACAAATCGAAATTATTATATCTTATAAATTATTATTTGTCAAAACTATTTTCAACTTTTATTCCTGGACCCATTGTTGAAGAGATAGAAATATTCTTAATATAATCTCCCTTAACAGTAGCAGGTTTAATACGAATAATATGAGCAACGAATGCATCTAAGTTAGCAAGTAAATCTTCTTCAGAGAAAGAAGCCTTACCGATAACTCCGTGAATATTACCAAAACTATCAGTTCTGTATTCAACACGTCCTGCTTTAACTTCTTCAACAGCTTTTCCAATATCTAAAGTAACTGTACCAGTCTTTGGATTTGGCATTAAACCTTTAGGTCCTAAAACTCTACCTAATTTTCCAAGTAAAGGCATCATATCAGGAGTAGCTATCATAGTATCAAATTCAAACCAATTTTCTTTTTCAATCTTTTCTAAGATATCAGTATCTCCTACATAATCAGCTCCAGCATCACGTGCTTCTTGTGCTTTAGGTCCTCTTGCAACTACTAAAACTCTTTGAGTCTTACCAGTTCCTTTAGGAAGTACTATAGCACCTCTTAATTGTTGATCTGCTTTCTTAGTATCAAGATTTAATCTCATAGCAATTTCGATAGAACCATCGAATTTGCTAGTAGAAGTTTCTTTAACTAACTTAACAGCTTCTTCTTTTGAATATACTTTACCTTTTTCAAATTTAGATATAGCTTCAGTATATTTTTTACTTCTCTTTTTCATTTTATTTCCTCCTTATGTGGTAAAAGCGGATATTTTCCTTCCACTAGGTATAACCTATAGAATGATTTAGAATTACTCTTCTCCTTCAATAGCAATTCCCATATTTTTTGCAGTTCCAGCAACTATCTTCATAGCTTCTTCAACAGTGTATGCATTTAAATCAGGTAATTTGATTTCTGCAATTTCTTTTAAAGTAGATTTTGATATAGTAGCAATAACTTCGTTTGATCCTTTTGTAGAACCCTTTTTAATTTTAGCAAATTTCTTTAATAAAAATGCAGTAGGTGGAGTTTTAATAACGAAATCAAAACTTCTATCTTCATAAATTGAAATTTCTACTGGTAATACATCTCCCATTTTTTCACGAGTTGCTTCATTATACTTAGTACAAAAATCTTGAAGATTAATACCTGCAGGTCCTAAAACAGTTCCAACTGGTGGAGCTGGTGTAGCTTTTCCTGCTTCAATTTGTAATTTTATTTTTTTAATTGCTTCCTTTGCCACGAAAAACACCTCCCATAATAATAGTTTTCGCGAGTGGTCCAAATAGCTTGATTCCCGCTTTTATAAAATGCAAACCATGCTTCCCACTAAATCTATATTAAAATTAAATATAGCCCTTAAATAATAACACATAACCTTTTATTTTGCAAGTATTATCCAGCTTTTTCTATTTGAGAAAGCTCAACTTCAACACTAGTTTCCTGTCCAAATAAATCAACAAGTAAACTAACTTTACCATTTGGTAAATCAACAGAATCAATTGTACCAAACATTCCTTGGAATGGCCCAGCAATAATTTTAACCTTAGCGCCTTCAGTAAGATCAGTATCAACATCCATTCTACTAATACCCATATTACCTAAGATATTATCAACTTCATAAGGTTGTAATGGAGTTGGTTTAGCTCCTTTACCACTAGATCCAATGAATCCTGTTACTCCTGGAGTATTACGAACAACATACCATGCTTCATCAGTCATAACCATTTCAACAAGAATATAACCTGGAAACATCTTTTTTGTCTTTTCTTTTGTAACTCCGTCTTTAACTTCTACTACTTTTTCTTCTGGAATAACAACTCTATAAATATAATCTTGCATATCCATAGATTCTGCTCTCATTTCAAGTTTTTCTTTAACTTTATTTTCATGTCCAGAATAAGTATTAACTACATACCATTGTTTATCCATAATATAACTCCTTTTTAATTAAATAATGTCTGTACGAATGCAAAAATAACATCTATCAAATAGAAAAAGCCCGCACAAAATATAATAAAAAATATAGTCGCAATAGAATATTTAACCATATTCTCTTTAGAAGGCCAATGAACTTTTAAAAACTCACCCTTAACGCCATGACAAAATATACGAAATTTTGTCCAAAGTCCTTTCTTTTGTTCTTCTTTAACTTCTTTTTTAGGAGAAGAACTCTTTTTTTCAGCGACTTTCTTATCAGTAACTTTCTTAGTTACCTTTTCTGTTTTTTTAATTTTGGCAGTATTATATGTATCTTCTACTTTTTTCTTACGAACTTCAGCCATAAATATTCACCTATTCCTCATTTTTTTCAAAATAAAAACACTCCAAAGTGCTTACACAAATAAAATAGCATAATCACCTTGAAATGTCAAGCAATAACACTAATAACCCACGAAATTATTGCAAATAATGTAATTAAGACTACTACAACAGTAGGAATTATTAACATATGAATAAATGCCGCATCTCTTTTTGCATTTTTAACAAAAGGATATACTTCTCCAGCAGCTTTGTTAACAGCCTCCCTACTACCTTGTAAGAAGTCCCCTTGTATAACGTTTCCTGTTTGTTGTTGTAAATTATTAAACTCAATTTCTTTTTTCTTTAGGAAGAAATCACAATAATAAACCACCGCACCATTAAAAACGCCTCTATAATAAGGAGCATCTCCTTCTGGAAGAAACTGAGCAATCTCATCAAAATGTTCTTTAAAAAAATTTAAAATATCATCTCTATTACCCCTAAGATAAGGCAAAGTACCTGTAAACAAACCAACTTGTACAACAACAGCATTCTTTATATCTTCTTGAACCAGTCTTTTTCTTTCTGCCATATCCATATCATCAGGCATTTTAGCTATTCTAACAATTCGAATATGTTTAGCTTCTTCATCAAGAACAATAATCATAGAAGGATGCATATTTTCAGATACATAACCATTTTCATGAAGAAATTTCATCGTTCCATGGAAACCAGAAATCATTTTTTGCCGCCGATCATTACTTGGATAAGCATAAAAATATTCCTGCATATTCATAGGTTCAAAATCACTTTTAGTTACATTCCGCACTTCCATCACCTATCTTAAATTAATTGTATCTCAAAACAAAAAAAAAGACAATTTCAAAACTACTATTTAAAGTAATATTGATTAATCTTTCCCTTAACAATATTTCTAATCTGTCTACTGATAGCCCCTACTCTTCTTGGAGATATATCAAGTAACTCTCCTATTTCCACATAATGAAATCCATTCATTCTAAGTTCAAAAATAAGCCCTTCTTCCCAAGCAAGATCAAATATAACCGTTTTTAATTCTTTTTCCATTTCTCTTTCAGTCAAAATAGAATCCAGATTTTCTCTTTCATCAATACAACTAATATCATCTATAGAAACATTTAAAATATTTGATTTATTCTTTTTATTCATAAACGCTCTACAAAAAGATAATAATCTCCGATGAATACAAACAATTACAAAAGTATAAAATAAATTATCCCTATTTTCATCATATGATACTAAAGCCTTTTGAAACCCAATCATAGCCTCTTGCAAAAAGTCATCATAATCACATCCAAAATCCTTATACTTTAAATAATAGTCACTAGAAATACTAGAAATAACTGGCATATATTTTTCATACAGAATATTTCTAGAAGATTCATCACTTTCCCTAACCATATAAATTAACTCATAATCATTTAATGATTTATAATTCATAAAACCTACTTTCTATTCCGAATCATTTCATAAATCATTATTCCTGCCGCAACACTAGCGTTTAAACTATTTGTCTTTCCATACATAGGTATCTTAACAAGATAATCACATTTTTTGCGAACTAACTGTGACATTCCTGCTCCCTCATTACCAATAATTAAAGCAATCTTTCCAGAATAATCGACATCTCTATAATCAACACTATTTTCTAAAGTAGTTCCTACAATCCAAAAACCAACTTTTTTTAATTGTTCAATAGTATTAACTAGATTAGTAACAGATATAATCTTTACCGTATCCAGAGTTCCAACACTAGTTTTCATAACAGTAGCATTAACAGGCACTTGTCTATCTTTAGGAATTATAATATATTCAATACCCGCCGCCTCACAAGTTCTAATAATTGCTCCAAAATTATGTGGATCTTCAATATGATCTAATATAACTACATTTGATATATCTTCATTTAAAAATCTTTTAAAGTCATAATAAGAAAAATCCGGAATGTCTAGAATTATACCCTGATGTACCCCCGAACACAAACGATCCATTTCTTTTTTTGAACAATAATTAACTGGTATATTTAATTTTTCACTAAGCAAAATAATATCATTATCAGAAAAACCCTCTTGAAAATATATTTTTCTAACATCTTTATTATTTTTCAACAAATCCTTTGCTACATTTTTACCATATACTAACATATTATTTATTAAAGATGAAACTCATAATTTCATCTATCCTTTCTTCTTTATTTTCAAATGATAAGTAACCAATTAATGCTTCTAATCCAGTTGCATATTTATAAGTAATAATATCACAACTCTTAGGGTGAGAAGTAGTTTTATAATTTCTAGCTCTTTTAATAACATCAAATTCTTCTTCACTAAAGAAATTACAATCAATCATCTTTTGTAAATAATTAGCTTGAGAAGGAGCACTAACATATTTAATAGCCTCTTTTTGTAAATCATTTACATTACCAATACCAAGTTCTATTAAATGTCTACGAACATAGTTCTCATAAACAGTATCACCTAAATATGCTAAAACCAAAACATTTATTTCCATAACGTTCATAAAACCACCTAACTAATTATAACATAATAAAAGGATTCTAAAAAGAATCCTATACAAGTTCATAAGTTGTACCTTCCCTAGTATCAATTAATTTAACCCCTTCAGCAAGCAAATCATCACGTATCTTATCTGCTAAAGCAAAATCTTTATTTTTCTTAGCTTCTTTTCTCTCTTCAATTTTCTTTAAAATCTTTTCTTCTAGTGTAGAATCAACCTCTTTAAATTCTTCTTTCAACAAATCTAAACTTAATACAGTATCAAAATCTTCAACTAATAATCTCTTTGTCTTATCATTTAAATTATTATCTTTTAAAACATCATATAAAACAGTAAGCATTAAAGAAGTATTTAAATCATTACCAAAAGCCTCTCCAAATTTATTATGATATTGCTTATAAAAATCATCTTGCATTTCTCCCTCATTAGTTAAAGATAAAACTTTAGTTTTTAATTTTTTAAGAGCATTTTTTGCTCCATCTAATGATTCATAAGTAAATACCAACGAATTACGATAATGACTATTTAAACAGAAGAAACGATAATCTAATGGAGAATATCCTTTCTTTTCCAATAAAGAAACAGTTAAAAATTCTCCCTTTGATTTACTCATTTTACCAGATTCATCATTTAAATGAGCTCCATGGCACCAATAATTACACCATTTATGTCCTAAAAATGCCTCACTCTGGGCAATCTCATTTGTATGATGTGGAAATATATTATCAACACCACCACAATGAATATCTAAATAGTCTCCAAACACTTTATAAGAAATACCCGAACACTCAATATGCCAACCAGGATATCCAACTCCCCATGGAGAATCCCATTTCATAACTTGATTTTCAAATTTAGATAAAGTAAACCATAAAACAAAGTCAGCTGGATTTCTCTTAGCTTTATCTTCCTCAACAGTATCACGAACACCTATTTTTAAATCATCTGGGTTTTTACCTGAAAGTTTATAATAATCTTTTGCTTTACTAATATCAAAATAAACATTTCCATTAGATAAATAAGCATAGTCTTTATCAATCATTTTTGAAATCATTTTGATATAGATATCAATATTATCACTGGCCTTTTCAATAATCTCAGGCACTTTAATATTTAGTTTTCTCATATCATCTAAAAAAGCTTTAGTATAAAAGTCTGCTATCTCCCAAACAGTCTTTCCTTCTCTTTTAGCTCCTTTAGCCATCTTATCTTCTCCAGTATCTCCATCACTCGTCAAATGACCAACATCTGTAATATTCATTGCACGAATAACATCATAACCTAAAAAAGACAACCCTTTTTCTAATATATCTTCAAAAATATAAGTACGCAAATTACCAATATGAGCATAATGATACACAGTAGGTCCACAAGTATACATCTTAACCTTATTATTTTCATTTGGAATAAATTCTTCAACTTGTTTACTTAATGAATTATACAATTTCATAAAATCACCTACCAACAATATTATAACAAATATATTTAAAAACAACAAGAAACAGCGTAATATTCAAATAATGTAGATAAAAGCACACTTTTATATAGTTAAAGAAAAGATTAAAATAACATATTTTATAACAAAAGTAAAAATATAAAGATATTATCCATAAAAAAAGAGCCCTAAGGCTCTCTTATTAAATTAATGCTAAAATTATGAATACTATTAGTAAAATAACAAATAATTCTAACGCTAATTTCCAAATAATTTTCCACCATTCTTTATAAGATATCTTTAAATAAGATAAAGTTGCCATTAATACCAAACTTGTAGGTACAACTAACATTGCTAAACCATACATAGATTGGAAAATAATAGCAGCAATACCATAATTATCTGTTGCAGTTACTACACTGGCATAATATGGTACTATACTTTGGAAACTATAAGAAATATCTGAATTAAAGAATCCACATAAGAATGCTACTAATGAAGTAGTTGCAACATTAAATCCTTTTACTAATTCTAGTATAGCTTTATAAATTGGTAATTGGAATGGATGATAAACAACTAAAACTAAAATAGAATATAATAATATAGCTATAGTAGCTGGTCCTAAAGCTCTCTTAGCACCTTGCTTAAATCCAAGTCTAACATCTTCAAAAGGAACTTTATAAATTATTACTAATAATAATAACACTAAAGTCATTGGTAATAACATATCTGTAATTGACCAATTTCCAAATGAATTGATAGTTCCCATTAATTTACTAAATAGAGGGAATCCAAATAATTTGAAATTCTTAGCACCTTCAGTAGCTTTATCAAATACATCAATGCCAAATCCTTTTTCTCCCCAAGTAACAAAAGCTAAAACAAATAATGCAAACAATAAGACAAACATTATAAATAATGGCCAAGTAGAATGTTTCTTTCCGCTTTCTTCAGGAACATAGCGTTTATCTTCAGCATTTCCTTCTTTAACAACAATTACATCTTCATCCTTTAATGCTGCTTTACGATAATTCTTACGAGAATTAGATGATTTTGTTGTCTTCTTACCAGTAGATTTACTACCTTTGGTAGAAGTATTTTTCTTAGTAGTTGTTGTTGTAGTTTTCTTCTTAACCTCAACTTCTTCAACTACTACTTTTTCTTCAACTTTTTTAGCAGATTTCTTTTCTGCTTTAATCTTAGCTTCATTTCTTTTAATGTAACTTAACATATTAAATATTACTAAAGCAACTGAAGCTAATAATAATACAATTCTTACACCAATTTGGTAATCATTTTGTAATGAAAAAGTACCAGTAAGAATAGTAATATTAGCACTAGCAAATGTTGTACCAATAAGTCCAGAAATAATTGAACCTACAGTAACATAAGCTGCTACTATCTTATCATATCCCATTAAAAATACAATTGAAACTATAAAAGGAATAAATAAAGCAATTCCAATATGAACTCCACAAATTGAAACTAGTAAAGCATTAACTATAACAAAAATAGATAATACTAAACTTTCAATTCCTTTAGTAGCACCAACAATCTTATCTAAGAAAGTACGATAAGCTGGAATTTTGAATAAAACTCCATAAAAACCTCCAACAAAGATTAAATAAAATGCTATATATCCAAAATAACTAAGTGCAGTTAAAGGATAATTAAACAAATCAAATAACCCCATTTGAACGCGTCCTTGATCTACATACTCACCAGAAAAATAAGCAGCAGGTAAAATCCAAGTAAGTATAAAGAAAACTAACATAGTAACTAAAATAACTTTTACGCTATTACTTTTATTTTTCAATTGACTAAGCAAAGTTCCCAAAACAATTAGGGAAAGTGCAAATTCAACAAGAAGTTGCCAATTTTTAATTTTAGTAACATCATGACAAATAACAGCAAAACCTAAAAGTATAATAGCTGCCGTTAATAGAACGACTTTTTTTACATTATGCTTTTCCATAATTAACCTCCCAATATAATTATATCGATTTAATCATGATTTTACAAGCATTTACACTTTTTTTTAAAAAAAAGAAAGAGTAATTCTCTTTCTAATATAACAAATTATGCTCTCTTTATAACAAGAGTCTTATCCCCTACATGGAATATAAAATATTCATTTGTAAGCTTAATACCATTATTATCTGCTTTTAAAAATTCACTGACATCTACATCTTCAATAGACCCAACAGGTTTATCATCTAAAAGTATATCAGCTTTTCCAATTCCATTTTTAAAATTAACATCAACATAATATCCTTGATATGATCTAGAAATATTATTCATTTGATGTAAGTATTTACCTGTATTAATATCAAATACATAGCACCCATTAAATACCAAGTTAGTTTGAATATAAATAACCGCAGTATCCAAATCTATATTAATAGAGTCTGGTACTTTAAATTCTTGAATCTTATTAAAAGCCATATCATATAAAACCAAAGTTTTATCTTTTAAAGTAACAACTCTATCCCCTATAATTGCATATAATTGAAAATCATAATCAGTAATTTTACCCTCTTTATCAACTACTGCATACTGATTATTATCATTTTTAGAACTATTTTTTAAAAGAATTACCTTTTCTCCACAAGCCTTTGCATCAATAGTTCTATGACTAGCATAATAATTATAGTTACTTAAAGACTTAATTTTAATAGAATCTCCAATTTCTTTAAAATTATTATCAAAAACTCTTAACGTTTCCTTATTACCAACAAAATATAACCCATTTGCATAATCAATTACATCATATTTAAAGTCTAGTTTAACAGAATCACTAGTATTAATAATACCACTTTTATCATCCTTAACCGCAATAAATAAATCATCATGTAAATATACAACAGTTTCATATTTAGGAGTAATTAAAGTTTTATTATCAACTATATCATATACACCATAAGAATACTTCTTACCATCTGTAACACTATTATTCTTATCATTAGAAACTATTACATATCTTCCTCCATATATCTTTCTGGTTAAAGAGTCTCCTGTCTTTAATAAATACAATTTACCCAAATCAATTTCTTTAATAGAACCATTATCTAATACAGCCAAATGAGTCCCATCATCATTTTCACTATAGTAACCAACTAACTTACTACCACTGCGAACAATTCTACCATCTGCCGCAAATAAAGTCTCTTCCGAAACATTTTGAATATTCCCTGTTTCATCAATCTTTTTAATAACATATTTAGTTTTAGAGCCATCATTACGTTCACATATAAAGAAAGAATCCCTCATCATAGAACAAGCTTTATCATCATCTTGGTAAACAACTTTGCCCTCTAAATTAGTAATATATCCAACATCTTTATAACTAACAAAAAGATGATTATCATTAATAAAAGAAGACTTTCCTTTAGCTATATCTATCTTAGGAGTAGTAGGTTTTCCTTCATCCTCATAGGTTTCATTATCAGTAGAACCGCCAGAAGAACTATTAGAACTTTTTTTAATAACCTTAGGAAAAACTAAAAAACCAATAACAACAACCAATAAAACTATAACTATACATAAAACGATAACTATTTTATTAACACCTTTATTATCCACAAAAGAATCATCTGCATGTTTACCAATAGTTTCTTCTTCAGTTTTATCCTCAACCTCTTTATATTCTTCCTCATCTTTTCTTGGGGTCTTTGGTTCAAAATTATCTTCATCATCCATTATTTCTTGATCTTCTTCTTCGTTATTAAATTCCATATGTTCAATTTTTTCTTGAAGCTCAGCTAAATCATCTTCTTCAAGATTATCATTTTCTTTCTCAAGTTCTTCTTCATCCATAAACCACACCTACCTTATAGAACAATTATAATATGTCTTAAATACTTTAACAAGTACCACCAATACAAAAAAAAGAAGATATTAATCCTCTTTTAATCTTTCCTTCATAGTAGGGAATAATAGTACATCTCTGATAGAATCTTGTTCGGTAAACAACATCATCAATCTATCAATTCCATATCCTATACCACCAGCAGGAGGCATACCATACTCTAACGCCTCAATAAAATCCATATCAATATCATTAGCTTCATCATTACCCAAATCTCTCTCAGCAAGTTGTGCTTCAAATCTCTCTAATTGATCAATTGGGTCATTTAATTCAGTATAAGCATTTGCAAACTCTTTTCCACCAATAAACAATTCAAAACGATCAACAAAACGAGGATCTTCAGGATTCTTCTTAGTAAGTGGAGATATTTCAATTGGATGACCATATAAGAATGTAGGTTGAATAAGTGTTTCTTCAACATACTTCTCAAAGAATTTATTAATAATATGACCATAGGCTTTTTCATGCTCTTCTAAATCAATATGATGCTCTTCAGCTAGTTTCAAACATTCATCTAAATCAGTAATACTTTTAAAATCAATTCCCGTAACTTCTTTAATAGCATCAGTCATACTAATTCTCTTCCAAGGTCCCTTTAAAGAAACTTCATTGCCTAAGAAAGTATACTCAGTTTTACCAACAACATCATTTGCAATCCTTAAAAACATATTCTCTGTTAAATCCATCATTCCCTCTAAATCACTATAAGCAAGATATGCTTCCATTAAAGTAAACTCTGGATTATGTCTAGTATCCATACCTTCATTTCTAAATGTTCTACCTATTTCATAAACAGCTTCCATTCCACCAACTAATAATCTTTTTAAAGGTAATTCCAAAGCTATTCTCAAATACATATCTAAGTTTTGTGCATTATGATGTGTAACAAAAGGTCTAGCAGAAGCTCCAGTTAATAATGTTGTTAATACAGGAGTTTCAACCTCAGTAAACCCTAAACCATCCATATAATTTTGAATACAACGAATAATTTTAGGTCTTAATAATGCTACTTTCATAGAATTCTCATTCATAATTAAATCAACATATCTTCTACGATATCTCTCTTCAACATCAGTTAAACCATGAAACTTTTCTGGTAATGGACGAAGTGCCTTAACTAAATGCGTATACTCTAAACATTTAATTGTAACTTCCCCAGTCTTAGTCTTCATAACTTTACCATAAACACCTACTATATCTCCTAAATCAGCTGACTTAAACATTTCATAAACATCTTCCCCAACATCATTTATAGAAATATAAATTTGAATAGAACCTGTTCTATCCTTAATAGTAAAGAATGATGCCTTACCCATTTTACGAATAAACATTATTCTACCGGCTACTTTAGCAGTATCATTCATAGACTCAAATGCATCATGATCAACATCTTGATATTTTTCTCGTATATCCTTAGCAAAGTCTTCTCTATCATAACGATGCCCAAATGGATCTAATCCAAGTTCTCTTATTTTTTCTGCCTTTTCTCTTCTAACTAATTCTTGTTCTGTAAAATTTCTCATAAAAATCCTCCTAGCTAAACTCTAATTACAGTTGTATGAGCCAATCTATCATGAATAGCTTTACCATTTTCACTCTTCATAATCATTATGGCTGATATTAATAATATTAAAAATTGAATACATTCAAACACAATGGAAACATGAAAGAATATATCCTTAGGTCCAAATAACATAAATGCAAAACTTAATAAAGAAAAAATAATAAAATTAGCAATAAACGATCTATAAATCATTTGATTACTAGATAATTCACCATCATCTGAAACAACCTTAATCTTCATAAGTTTCTTACCAATAGTTTGACCTTTTTTATAAGTTTGATAAACAACAAAATATACTACTTCTAAAAAAATAGTAATAATAGACACCAATCCAGATTCTCTCTTAGATTTATAATAAAGACTAGAGTATGTATCTATATATGTTTTAGCATCAATCTCTTCATTTTGAAACTTTTCTAAAGTTTCAAATTCTTGTTTTTCTATTTTTTCAAGTCTCTCTGTATCAACAAAAGGTGTCGAAATAAGAGACGCTACTATTAGTATTAAAAACATATCAATTACAAACGCTAAAAATCTTTGTAAAAGTAAAGCCTTCAGAGGCTCATCATTATTTACTTTTTCTGACATTTTATTTCCTCCTTAAATTCCTTCAATACACAAATTATATCATGAATACTAGAAGTTTGATAGACTTTATTTTTTACCTCATTAGCACTTTTTATCCCTTTAAAATACCATCCTATATGATTTCTAATCTCTAAACAAGCTAGCTTTTCATTTTTTAACTCTTCTAAGTATTTTAAATGTTTTAAGCACATATCAACTCTCTCTTCGTTTGAAATAGTTAATATTTCTTCTCCATTTAAATAACGTATAGTATTTTTAATTAGCCAAGGATTTCCTAATACTCCTCTACCTATCATTACCGCATCACAATGAGTCTCAGTTAACATTCTTAAAGCATCTTCTGGTGTTTTTATATCCCCATTACCAATTACAGGAATAGATACAGCTTCTTTTACTTGTCTAATTATATCCCAATCAGCTTTACCACTATAACCTTGAGATCTTGTTCTAGGGTGAACACATATTGCACTGGCCCCTGCTTTTTCAATTATTTTTGCTACTTCAACAGCGTTAATATGTTTAGCATCCCATCCACTACGTATTTTAACAGTAACTGGAATAGGCACAGCATCAACAACAGCCTTTACTATTTCATAAATCTTATCAGGATTTTTTAATAAAGCACTTCCGGCTTGGGCTCTAACCGCAACTTTAGGTACAGGACATCCCATATTAATATCAATAATATCAGGATGCATATTCTCATAAATATATAAAGCTGCTTCTACAAATGATTCAACATCTTTACCAAATATTTGTTGGGCAAGGGGACGTTCTTCATCTGTCATATATAACATGTCTAAGGTCTTTTTGTTCCCATAAGTAATAGCTTTATCACTTACCATCTCAGCATATATTAATCCACAACCCATTTCTTTACATATTCTCCGATAAGCAGAATTACAAACCCCAGCCATAGGCGCTAATACAACTTGATTATCTATTTTTACATTTCCAATATTCCATTCCATAATAATCCCTTTTCTAATTCACGTATAGTATACGCGTTTTTTTTTAAAAGGACAAGAAAAAAAGATTCATTTGAATCTTTCTATTATTTAGACTTTTTTAATAAATCACGAATTTCTTCTAATAAAACAACTTCATCAGATTTAGTAATTTCAGCTTTTTCTTCTTCTTTTGCTTTCTTACCAACCGTCATTACTTTATTAACAAACTTAAGTAATAAGAATAAAACAAAAGCCATGATAACAAAATTAATAACTGCTGTAATAAAATCACCATACTTTATAACTTGTCCACCATAAATCTTAATAGTACCACCAACTTCAGCACCACCAAGCCCATTTATTAATGGATTAATAAAGTCTTCAGTTAAAGCAGATACAATTCCCTGGAAAGCGCCACCGATAATAACACCAATAGCCATATCCATAACATTTCCACGTAGAATAAATGCCTTAAATTCTGAAATAAATCCTTTTCCTTTCTTAGCAAGTTCCTCTTTCTTTACCATACATCTCACTCCTTTAAAAGTATTATAATCCCATTTTATTATTTTTTAAAGAAAAAGGGCCAAATTATTAATTACTATTAACTAAAAAAAAGAACTAGATAGTGTCAAGTTCTTTTAATAATTCTGCTTTAGTCATTTTAGAGTAATTTTTAATACCTTTTTCTTTAGCAAGTTCTCTTAACTTAGTTATAGACAAAGACTCTAAATTTTCTTCATCCTCATCTGGCATCTTACCATTTTCTACCAAATAATCAATTTGTTCTTTAGTTAATGTCTCATACTCTAATAATGTTTCTGCAATTAGTTTTAATAAATCACTATTCTTTTTGATTATATCCTTAGCTTGTTTATGGCAATCATTAATGATTTTTCTCATTTCCATATCAATTTCATTAGCAACTTCATTAGAGAAGTGTTGAGCTTTATTATAGTCTCTTCCTAAGAATACACTTCCAGCTTGTTGTTCAAATTGAAGTGGCCCTAAATCACTCATACCATATTCAGTAACCATTGCTCTAGCAATCTTAGTTGCCTTTTCAAAATCATTATGTGCTCCCGTAGTTATTTCACCAAAAGTAATTTCTTCAGCACTTCTACCACCTAATAAACCTGTAATTTCTTCTAATAAATCAGTTTTAGTAGAACACATTTTTTCTTCAGTAGGAACCATCATATTGTATCCACCAGCAGAACCACGTGGAATAATAGTTACTTTTTGTACATCGCTAGCATTCTTTAATTTTAAACCAATAACAGCATGCCCAGCTTCATGATAAGCTACTAACTTACGATCATTCTCACTATATTTATGACTTACTTTAGCAGGTCCCATTAATACACGATCAGTTGCCTCATCAATTTCACTCATTGTAATTTCATTTTTATTACGACGAACAGCAAGTAAAGCAGCTTCATTCAATAAATTTTCAAGATCAGCACCACTAAATCCTGGTGTTCTCTTTGCTAAGTTTTGTAATGTAATGCCCTCAGCAATAATCTTGTTTTTAGCATGAACAGCTAAAATTTCTTCACGTCCTCTAACATCAGGTAAATTAACAGTAACTTGTCTATCAAATCTTCCTGGACGAAGCAATGCTGGATCAAGTACATCAGGTCTATTTGTAGCTGCTATAATTATAATTCCTTCATTAGCACCAAAACCATCCATCTCAGTTAATAACTGATTTAATGTTTGTTCTCTTTCATCATGTCCACCACCTAAACCAGTACCTCTCTGACGGCCAACTGCATCAATTTCATCAATAAATATTAAACAAGGAGCATTTCTTTTAGCTTGTTGGAACATATCTCTAACACGACTTGCACCAACACCAACAAATAATTCTACGAAATCAGAACCACTAATAAAATAGAATGGAACATTTGCTTCTCCAGCAACTGCTTTAGCTAATAAAGTTTTACCAGTACCAGGAGGACCCATTAATAAAACTCCTTTAGGAATTCTAGCACCTAATTTTTGGAATTTTTTTGGATCTTTCAAGAAATCTATTAACTCTTTAACTTCTTCTTTTTCTTCTTTTAATCCCGCAACATCTTTAAATGTAACTTGATTATCATCACTACTTAATCTAGCTCTACTCTTCCCAAAGTCTAATGAACTTCTATTTCCAGCCATCTGCTTATTGAAGAACCAGAAAGCTGCCACTAAAACAAGTAAAATTGGAAAAATATTAACTAAAATATAAAGTAAAGAAGATGCATCAGGATCAGGTTCAACAGTAACTTTAATTTTTTGATCATCATTAGCACTAACAATCTTCTTCATAACTTCTTCACTCAAAGGTAAAGTAGCTTCAAAAGATTCATTATCTTCATATCCACTTAAAGTACCAGAAACCTCATAAATACTTCCACTATTTCTTGGAACAATATTTAATTCTGTAACTTTTCCTTTATCTAGTTTTTCTATAAACTCATCATAGGTAAGTTCATGAACATTTTTATTTAAAACATTTAGCACATAAAAAATACCTAACATTATAATCGCTAAAAACACATAAGGTAATAACCCTTTTTTTAACGTTTTCTTATCTATTTTTTCTTTCACACACATTCCTCCTAACTGTATTTCAATATTATATCATAATAGTCGTTCTTTTTTTTGTCAAATTTTGATTTTTTTATTCCAGGAATCCACACAACTCTTCCCTCTGAATCAACAACAATTGGCCAAGAATCTCTCTTCTCCATTGAGATTTTTTTATCAATAAATATATCTTTTATCTTCTTACTTCCATTTAGTCCCTTAACCGCAATTTTATCTCCCACTCTTCTAGATCTAACAATAAGAGGTAAAGTAATTTCTTTACTATCTAACCTACAAATATTATTACTATTATCATCAGTGGAATCAATTTTTTCAATAATATGTTGATTAGGTAACAATATCAACTTATCAAACTCAATCTCATAACTAGAAATAGCATCTATTTCTCTAATAAACTCTAAATAATTATAATTCTTTCTAGCAATAACATCATTAGGTAAATTAATACTAGCATTAACTTTCTTACTTAAAATCAACTGAAATATTAATTGAATATGCCTATCTCCCAATAATATCAAATCATCTTGATAGTAATTACTTAACAAATAATAAAGAATTTCTTTTTGAAGATAAGAGTCTTCACTTAAAAATTTATCTATCAATATAGTCTCCCCAACCACTACTCTATTTATTGCTTTTTTTCTTTCTTTATCAATAAATCTAGCAGCACTTTGTAAGGCTTTACTATACTTTAAAAACTTCAAATGAACATCTTTATCTTCTTCTTTTAGGAATGGCAATACATATTTACGATATCTATTTCTGGTGTAAGTATCCTTTGCATTAGAGCAATCAATATAATATGGAACATTATTTTCTTTATCATACTCTTCTAGCTCCGCTTTAGTATAATAAACTAACGGTCTAACAATAGCATAATCATTCATACCAACTACTTCTTTAAAACCACCATATCCATTTAAATTAGAACCCCTAACAATTCTCATTAAAACAGTCTCAATTAAATCATCGCCATGATGAGCAGTCATTAAATAATGAGCCCCATACTTATGAACTATAGTATCAAAAAACTGATAACGAATATTTCTAGCTTCATTGTGGAAATTATCATCACCGTAATTTTCAATAATCATTGATTCAAATACAAGATTATTATCTTCACAATACTTTTTTAAAAAATCTGCTTCTTCATAACTTTGTTGTCTAACATTATGATTAACATGAGCTACAATGATAGATAAAGAATACTTATCTCGTATTTTCAATAATAAATCAACCAAGGCCATAGAATCTGGTCCGGTAGAACATCCAACAACAATAATATCATTTTTATGAAATACAAAGTGATCTTCTACTTTTATCATATAAAACCTCCGTTAATCAATCTATATTATACATAAAAAAAAGAAAAATAGCCATTATTCTTCAGGAATTTGTAAAATAAATTCTCCTTCTTTAGAATATAGATATTTTTCTCTTGCATATCTAGCAACATAATCAGGATTCTGCAACTTATTAGCATCTACCTTTAATTCTTCGGCTTTCTCCTTTAAACTTAACAATTCCTCTTCCAGCATCTTCTTTTCTTGATATTTGTCAAATATTTCTACCCAATATCTTCCAATAGTGAATGTCATGACAAATATAATAGCAATAGAAGTTAAACCCAAGAATAGCATTCTACGTCTTGCTTTCATTTTAGTTTTATTCTTAGCCATACATTCACCTACCTTTACAAAATATATTATAACCCCAAAATTAATTTTAGAACCAAAAAAACCTTAATATTTACTAAGGCTTTACACAATTAACAATATAAAAAGAATAAAACGAAAAAGACACTTGCTGTAAAGCAAATGTCTCTCGAATCATTTATTCTTCTTCAGCTGGTGCATCTTCAGCTTTATCATAAGCCTCTAAGATTGCTTCTTCAAACATAGCACGAACTTCAGGATTAATTGGATGAGCTATATCACGATATCCACCAGTAGCTGTTTTTCTACTAGGCATAGCTATAAATAGACCGTTGTCTCCTTCAATAATTCTAATATCGTGTACTGCAAAACTATCATCTAATAAAATAGATGCAATTCCCTTCATACGAGAACCTTCCTTTTCAATTTTGCGTACATTTACAGATGTAATCTTCATAAGAATTTTCCTCCCTCATAAAGTATTAAACTTTACAACTCTATTCTATAATAACAAAAATGAAAAATCAATATATTTATAAAAACTATTTACTAAGAGCATTTGCTATCTCAACAAACACTTCAACTTCTAGCATTTCAGCCCTTACATTCAAATCATAATCATATTCAGCAAGAACTTTTTCAATAACTTTTAAATCATATTGTTTTAGATTATTACGAATAGTCTTTCTTTTAAATTGAAAAGAATCTTTTAAAATTCTTTCAAACAGTTTAAAATCATTTAATTTTAATTTATCAGCTTTCTCAGTAAAAGAAACTATCATACTATCAACATTAGGTTCAGGAATAAATTGTTTTCTTGAAACATTAAATTCTTTTTTTATATTATAAAAATAATTTAAAAGCACAGTAATAGAACCATACTCTCTACTTCCAGGAGCAGTACAAAATCTTTCACCAACTTCTTTTTGAACCATCATAACAATCTTTTTAAAATGAATTCCAGACTTTAATAGTTTAAGTAATATAGGTGTTGTAATATAATATGGAACATTACTAACAAAGTAAATATTATCATTTTTATAATGTTTAATGTCAGTTAATAAATCAGCCTCTAAAAAATCTTGAAATAATACATCTACATTAGAAAAATCCTCAATTCTTTTATACAGTTCCTCTGATAACTCCTCATCAATTTCATAGGCCAAAACATTCTTAACCCTCGAAGCTAATTCTCTTGTCATAATAGCTCCTCCTGGCCCCACTTCAATTACCAAAGATTTTTCATTAACACCACTAACATCAACAATCCTCTTAACAACATTTATATCTTTTAAAAAATTCTGCCCAAATCTTTTCTTAAATCTAACATCGTATTTTTCCACTTAAACCACCAACTGCCAATTATTATAAAACACCATCTAAAAAAAAGAAAGAATTAAATTCTTTTCTTCTTAAACAACGATATAATTCTATGAATATCATAAAAAACAAATATAAAAGCTGGAATAAGTAAACATAAGAAATAATGTATTGGTTTAGAAAAGAAATCCTTAACATACCCAATTTTAGGTATTCTAAACAATACTTTTCCACAAATAGCATCCGTCATAACATAAGCTGAATCTTCTAAAGAATTATTATCACCTTTTGTGGTATAAATAGATTCATTTTTACTAATACTCTTCTTGTGAACAATACGATGAGTTACTAATAAACCTTTATAATTAGCATCATTTGAAACAAAAGTAATTATGTCCCCAACATCATATTGATCGTTATCTACTCTCTTAATAACAATTCCATCATTTACAGATATAGTAGGAACCATACTAGGAGAAACAATCACATAAGCTCCAAATAAAGGATTCTTCATTTGATTATTATTAGAAAATAACAATAAATCCCCCATATAAATAAAAAATAAAAAGCCAGGTATTAACATAAAACAAAGAATAGCAATAAAAAAAGATCGAGTAACAATACGACAAAAATATAAAATATTATTTTTATTTGTCATACTCTTCACTCCTAACTACCTTTTATTATAATACCCATACAAGTAAAATACTATAAAACCTCAAAAAAAAAGAAGCTATTTTACATGAAGTTGTAAGATAAAAGTAGACACAAAAAAAGATGTGTTTACTTTTTCTTTTGATAAAATTAAATAAAGGAGATAATAAAATGGCAAAAAAAGGACA
>CACZGA010000015.1 GCA_902780585.1 uncultured Erysipelotrichaceae bacterium
GGCGATAAAGGTCTTAGAGATATGTCTACTTTTTGGGTTGTTAAATAAAACATGGGTCTTGTACTTATGTTTTTCTTTTGGTATAATTTTTTAGAATGGAGACTTGATTATGAGTAAGAAAAAAAAGAAGAAGCCAAAACATCTAATGGGAAGAAAAGAATTTCTTTTTGATTTTTTTAGTATAGTCATTGTCATGGGAATAGGTATTTATTTTGGATTTAGAAGTATATATTACTATAGTAAGCAGAATGTTAAGATAGTAGAGGATTCTAAAACATTAAATGGAGTTATTTTACAGAATAATCAGGTTATAACCGAGGGGGACGGTCTATACAAAGATACTGATGGTTACTATTTTAATGGTAATGTTACTAACAATTATGTTTTACTGGGTAATTCTTTATTTAGAATTATTCGTATATCTAAAAAAAATAGTATTAGAATTGTAAGTGAAGATTATGTAGCTTCATTTCCGTGGGGAGAAGAGGCAACTTACCAAAATTCTAATATTCGTCTTTGGCTAGAAAAGGGCGAGAATGAACATTCAGGAATTTATTATAATATGATTCCTAATATAGAAAGTAATTTTGTAAAAACTTCTTTTTATGAAGAATCTTTAGTAGATCATAAGATGGAGTCTATTGGTGAAGAGTATTCTGATTATGTTAGTTTATTAACGATTCGTGATTATATTACAGCTGGTGGTAATAACAGCTTTTTAAATACTGGTAAATTATTTTACTTATTAGGTTATTCTGATACACAAGAAAACTTATATGTTGAAGAAGATGGTAGTATTCAAACATGTGATTCTTTAACTGGTTTAGGTATTAGGCCGGTTTTAACATTAAAGGAAAACACAGCATATACTGAAGGAGATGGTTCTTTAGCAAATCCTTATCGTTTGGCTTTTGATAAGGATAATATGAGTGGCAAATACGTAAAACTAGGGGGAGATATTTGGAGAGTGTATTTAAGTGAAGGTGATACTTTAAGACTTCATTTAAATGGATACATTAAAGTAAACGGAAATGATTATTTTAGGAATTATAGTAATACTAATAGTATTTTTGATCCTACTGATAAGAAGAATATTGCTTATTATTTAAATAATGACTTTTTAAATAGCTTAAGTTATGGTATAATGCTACTGGATTGTCCTTCCTATATTGGGGAAATTAGTGATGATCAGGGATATAGTTTCTTTAACATTTATAATCAGGTGGTTGTGACTAAAGTAGGTTTATTAAATATATTTGATCCTATTGTTAACCCAGATTTAGGTAACTATTTTTATGTTAATACAACTTCGCCTGTTGGTAGTATGGAATATGATAGATTTGCTTCGGGGTTATTGGAAGAGTCTGATGTAAGAGACGAAAAACCAATTGTTCCGGTTGTTTCTATTGCAAAGTCAGCAATTATAAATGGACAAGGTACTATTTTAGATCCTTATGTTGTGGAGTGAAATAATGAAAAAAACTAAGAAAAAATATAGATTAAGAAGAGTTAGTAAACTTACAGTTTTAATTATTTTATTAGATATTATTGTGATAGATGGGCTAATTCTTATTAATACCAATTTTTTTAAATCATTTTGGATTCCTACAGCTATGACTACTAAGTCTCATGGTTATTTAGCTTTTACTTTGTATGATGAAGATGTTGTATATAAAGTATTGAGTGAAAACTATATTGAAGAAAATACTGAGACTATGAATCTTGATGATATTGTAATTGGTGGTAGTGAGAATACTCATTATGCTAGTAAATATGAAAAAGAATTATTTACTAGAGATCCAGGTAATGATGTTTATAAAACTATTCGTATTATTGAACCTAGATATAAAGGTTGGTTAATAGCAGTTTATGATCCTAATGATGTAACATTAGCTGTTTCATCTAAATTAGGTAAAATTGGTCAGTCTGTTAATACTTTAGTTAAAAATAATGATGGACTTGTTGGTATTAATGGTGGAGGATTTGAAGATTTAGATGGTTGGGGAAATGGTTCTGTTCCTTATGGTGCTATTATCCATGGTGGAGAACTTGTTTGGAATCATGCTGGCGGAAGTGGTGGCTTAATCGCTTTAACGAAAGATCATAAATTATATTTAACAGATGATGCACCAGAAAAAGCTATTGCGGATGGAGTTATGGAAGCAGTAGAGTTTGGCCCTAACTTAATTGTTAATGGTAAAACTGCTAAAATTCATGGAGATGGTGGTTGGGGAATTGCGCCTAGAAGTGTTATTGCCCAAAGAAAAGATGGTGTTATCTTATTCCTTATTATTGAAGGAAGATTACCAGGATATAGTATAGGAGCTTCTATGAATGATGTAATTGATATTTTACTTCGTTATAAAGCATATAATGCTGCTAATTTAGATGGTGGGGCTTCTAGTACGATGAGTATTGAAGGTAAGTTATGGAATAGAGCTTCAGCTGGTGGAGAATATGGAGGAAGATCTGTATCTAATGCTTGGATTGTTACTAATAAACAGAATAAGCCTGCTCAGGCTCCAGTAAAATCAAATTACAAGTAGATTATAGACTAGAGAAATCTAGTCTTTTTGTTGTTTTCTCTTTTAAATAATGATAGAATAAATATGAATATATTATTAATAAAAGGGTTGATTATATGAGTATAAAGAAAAAAAATGAAAAGGTTTTTCCATGGACATTTGTATTTTTTATAATAGTGTTTATGGTTATGGTTTTTGGATCAAATGACTCAGATACTATTGATAATGAGGAAAGGAAAGAATATTCTAGTAATGTTTTTTCTTTAATATCTAGTTCGGAAAATAAAGTGTTTGAAGAGGAGATAAAGTCATTTGCGAAAAAAAATAAAATTAATATAGATATTTCGTATGATGATACTTTAAAAATAACTAGAAGATTAAATCAAGGAGAAAAGTATGATGCAGTATGGCTTGCTAATTCTATATGGACTTATGCTGTAGATTCTAATGTTACTAGAATATCTGATACTAAAGCTACTAGTATTAATCCTATTGTTTTTGGAATTCGTAAATCTAAAGCTGAAGAGTTAGGCTTTGTTGATAAGGAAGTATATACTGATGATCTTGTAAGGGTAGTACAAGAAGGAAAACTTAAATTTAGTATGCCTAATCCAACTACTACTAATAGTGGAGCAAGTGCTTATTTAGGAATTCTTACTTCATTAGCAGGTAATCCAGAAGTACTTACTCAAGAAATGCTTGAAGATGAAGAATTAAAAGAAAAACTTAAAAATTTCTTTTCTGGGTTAGAAAGATCTAGTGGAGATGAAGCATATTTAGAAGAAATGTTTGTTAAGGGAGATTATGAGGCTGTATTTACTTATGAATCTTCAATTATTAATATTAATAAAAAATTAGAAGCAGCTGGTAAAGAAATATTATATGCAATATACCCAGTAGATGGTGTTTCTATATCAGATAGTCCAATTGGTTATATTGATCAGAAAGATGAACATAAAAAAGAACAATACCAGTTAATAGCAAATTATTTAGTTAGTGATGAAGGACAAGCTTTACTTGCGAAGAATGGTAGAAGAACTTGGTATGGTGGAGTTACTGATAGTGCTGATAAGAGTATTTTTAATCCTAATTGGGGAATTGATACTACGCATTATATTTCACCTTTAAAATATCCTTCTACTACAGTTATTAAACAAGCGTTAACACTATATCAAAATAGTCTTAGAAAACCAGTACATGTAGTATTTTGCTTGGACTTTTCAGGAAGTATGTGGGGAGAAGGTATTGATCAATTAAGAGATGCGATGGATTATATATTAACTGATAGAGCTGCTAATGATTTTCTACAATTTACTGGTGAAGATATTATTGAAGTAATTCCATTTAATTCAAAAGTTGATACGGTTTGGTCTTCTCATAGTGATGAAGAATTACTTGTTTTAAATGAAAGAATAAAAGATTTATCTCCTAATGGAGGAACAGCTTTATACCCCGCAACGCAAAAGGCAATTACTTTATTACAGAGTGAAGATACTAGTAAATATAATACTTCAGTTATTGTTATGACTGATGGGGCTGGTAATGTTGGTAATTATTCTGATTTAGAAAAATATTATCATTCTGTTAATTCTAATATTCCAATTTATTCTATTCAATTTTCAGCCGCAGATATTACCCAATTAGAGAAAATGGCAAAGCTATCTAATGGTAAAGTATTTGATGGAAGAAATAGTTTAATTGATGCTTTCATGGAAGTTAGAGGATATAACTAGGAGGAATATATGAAGAATAAAGAAATACTATCAGCAGTGATTGGTGGAACATTCTTTGCAGTTCCTTACTTGGTATTATCTGCTCCAATTATTCCTTCTTTGGTGATTGGAGCGGCAGCTTTTGGAGCGGGGGAATTAGTATTTGGAGATTATAAACTAACTTTAAAAGATACTGATCCTAGTTTATATAAAATGTTAGATACTGCTAGAAAACAAAATAAACATATTTTACAGATGATTCCATTATTAGAAGATGAGTCATTAAAAAAACAATTAAATGAAATAAATGATTCTGTAACTAAGATTATTGATACAATTTCAAAGAATCCTAATAAAGCTAAACAAACTAAGAACTTTTTTGATTATTATTTACCGATTACTATTAAATTAGTAGATAGGTATGATGAAATAGAAAATCAAAAATTATCTTCGACTGAAAGTAAAGAGTTTGTTAAATCTACTAATAAAATGATAGGTGAAATTAATAAAGCTTATAAAAAGATATTAGATAATATGTATCGTAAAGATATAGTAGATATGGATGCAGAAATGAAAGTATTTAATTCTTTGCTAAAAGCAGATGGTTTCAATGATGCAGAATTTCCATTAAAGAAGGAGGAAAAGGAAGATGAATAAAAAACAGATTATTGGTATTGTTATTTTTGTAGTATTAATTCTTGGTATTGTAGGGTATAAATATCTTACAGATAATGGGAATAAAGTAGTTGGTGGTGTTACTACTATTTATGTGGCTACTGGTGGTGGAAAAGAAGATTTCTTAGCTGATGAAGATGTACTTAAAATTTTAAGAAAGAAATATAAATTAGAAGTAGTATTTGATAGTTGGAGTAATGGTAAGACTGTACAATTACCTTTAATTCGTGAATCTGTTGGATTAGGTAATCAAAATATTGCGAATGATATTGCTAGTGGTAATACAACATATACAATTCATTCTGAGGGTGTTTCTACATATGATGCATTATTTACTTCTGATCAAAGATTCTATGATTATTATAAATTAAATCCTAATAAAGAAAATGGTGAAGCAGATCGTTATAGTGTAAAGGGAGGAAGTTTAACTCTTAATACACCTATTGTTATATATAGTTGGCAAAAGATAGTGGATGCTTTGATGCAAGAAGGAATTGTTACAGAGACTGATGGGGTTTACTATATTAGTGATATGAATAAATTAATGGATTATATACTTGAAGGAAAAAAATGGTCTGATATAGGACTTGGTGAACTATATGGAAAACTTAATATTGCTTCAACAGATCCAGTTACTTCTTCACCAGGAGCAACTTATTATGGATTATTACTATCTACTTTAAGTGAAGGATTGGTTACTGATGAAAGTGTTTCTAATAACCTTCCTAAATTAAAACAATTTTATATTAAATCTGGTTATATGAATAATACACCAGCAGATTTATTTGAAAGATATTTAAAGACTGGTATGGGTGGACAACCAATGATAGTAGATTATGAAAAGAGTATTATTGATTTTGCGAATGCTAATCCTGATGGATTTAGTCAAGTAAAAGATAGTATTCGTATATTATATCCATCTCCTACAATTTGGAATTCTCATTGTTATGCTTATTTTACTGATAATGGTAAGAAACTATATGATGCTTTTGATGATAAAGATATACAACAAATTGCTTGGGAAAGATATGGATTCCGTACAGGTATTACTGGTGGAAGTTATGATGTTTCTAAGATTGGAATTGGTGTTCCACAAACAATTTCAAGTACAGTTTCAAGTTTAAAAATGGATACATATAATCAATTAATTGATTATTTAAAGAATGGAGAGTAATAAAATGAATGGATTAGAATTAAAATTAGAAAGTGCAAAAGCAGAAGAGAAGGTAGAGGGGTTAGTTACTTCAGGAGAAAAGGTTACTGAAGAGAAGATAGAAGAATCTTTAAACTATGATTTGTTATCAGATGAAGAGAAAAAAGCTATTGATGAATTTGTTAGTAAGATTGATGTATTTGATTCTACACAAGTACTTCAATTTGGAGCTTCTTCACAAGCTAAAATATCTGAATTTTCTGATAGTGTATTAGAAGATGTTAAAACTAAGAATACAGGAGCTGCAGGAGATTTACTTGCTGACTTAGTAGCGCAAATTAAGTCATTTGATGGAGATATTACTAAAGATAATAAAGGTATTGGTAAATTGTTTACTAATGCTAAGAAACAATTTGATAAGATTGTGGCTAAGTATTCTAAAATTGAAAAGAATATTGATACTATTGAAGGTGGATTAGAAAAAGATAAGATTCAAATGTTAAAAGATATTGCTATCTTTGATACTATGTATGAAAAGAACCTTACTTATTTCAAAGAAATATCATTATATATCATTGCTGGTGAAAAGAAACTACAAGAATTAAGAGAGGTAGTTTTACCTGAGTTACAAAAGAAAGCTCAAGAGAGTGGAGAACAAATTGATGCTCAAAAAGTAAATGATATGGAGAATACAATTCATCGTTTTGAAAAGAAATTATATGATTTAAAAACTACACGTATTATTTCTATTCAAATGGCTCCACAAATTCGTTTGTTACAAAATAATGAAGCTGAATTAGTAGAAAAGATTCAAAGTTCTATTACTAATACTATTCCATTATGGAAGAATCAAATGGTACTTGCTTTAGGTATTACTAATGCTAAACACGCTTTAAAGAATCAACAAGCTGTTACTAATGTAACAAATGATATGTTAAAGAAGAATAGTGAAATATTAAAACAAGGTTCAATTGATATTGCTAAAGAATCTGAAAGAGCTATTGTAGATATTGAAACACTTAAGAAGACTAATGCTGATATTATTGAAACATTAGATAGTGTTATTGAAATTCATAAGAATGGTAGAATCCAAAGACAAGAAGCTGAAAAAGAACTTAAAGAAATTGAAAAAGAATTAAAAGCTAAAATGATTGAAATTAATATGAATTAATACAAGCCGCCGATTTGTCGGCTTGTTTTTGAGGTGGGAACTATGAATAAAGACTATTTAGCAGATGTTTATAAAGATTTTTTTGAAACGCCTTTAGTATCAGAAAAACAAGTAGAAGAGACTACTGAACAAACATCTTTTCCACTTGAAGATGTGGATAAATTATTAATAGATGAAGATTCTAAAGATTTACTTAAAAAAATCTTTGAATATATGAGAAAATATCATGATAAAGAAGAAGAGAGATACTTAGACTTTAACTTTGTATTAGAAAGTGATAATGATGAGACTATTAAATTATTTGAAGATCTAATAAAAAAAGCTATATCTTCATATAACTATGTTGGTAGTGGTAATTCTATTATTTCTTTTTATGAAGCTGATACTGTTGATAAAGTAAAAGATGCTTTTAGTAAAAATTTTATTATTATTAAAGATATTAATGGATTAAAATTAAAAGATGAAAATTATAAGAAAGTATTTTTTCATTTATTAGAAGAGAATCTTTCTCATAAGATTGTTCTTATTGAAGGAGTAAAAGAAGAGGTTAATTATTTCTTTGAGTTTGATAATACATTACCACAAAGGGCTTTTCCATTTACTTTTGTAGGAATTGAACCTGGTGTACAAGATGTTTATCATGAGATATTAGAAATGACTCATGTAGCTGAAGATGATGAATTATCTATTAAGATATTAGATTATATTTCTGAGACATATCCTAAGAAAGAATTTGATTATCCTAGTTATAGAGATAGTTTATGTAGAGAAATATTATTTAAACATGATGTACCAAAATTAGAGACTGAAAAGACTATGGATGAAATATTTGAACAGTTAAATGAATTAGTTGGTCTTGAAAAGATAAAAAAGACATTACATGAATTAGTAGATTATATGTCTTTAAGAGATAGGGCTAAAGATTTAAAGTTAAATAATGTTAATTTACATATGGTTTTCTTAGGTAATCCTGGTACTGGTAAAACTACAGTAGCAAGAATTATTGTGGATATTTTATATCATTTAAAATATATTAAACAGAATAAGTTAATAGAAGTATCTTCTAAAGATTTAGTGGCAGAGTATGTTGGGCAAACTGCGCCTAAGACAATGGAAGTTGTTGAAAGAGCACGAGGGGGAGTTCTGTTTATAGATGAAGCTTATGCGCTTGCTAGTAAGGATAATCAAAATTCTTATAATGCTGAAGCTATTGCGACTTTAATTAAAGCTATGGAAGATTATAGAGATGATTTGGTAGTTATATTTGCTGGTTATACTAAGGAAATGCATGACTTTTTAGATTCTAATTCTGGTATAGTATCTAGAATAGGTTATACTTTAGAGTTTGATGATTATACAGAAGATGAGTTAGTTCAGATATTTGATGGTATGATGAAAAAAGCTGGATTTACAGTTAATGAAGATGCTTATATAGAACTTCGTAGAATTATAGGAGAAAATATTAATTCTAAGAATTTTGGTAATGCTAGATTTATTAGAAATGTATATGAGAAGACTATTATTAAGCATGCTGCGAATACCAAAGATAAGAAGAGAAAGAAAATACTTTGTACAATTACTAAAGATGATATTTCAGCTGAAAATTTAAAACAATTTGTGTAAAGAGATAGATTTTCTATCTTTTTTTCTTATTAAGATAAAGCAAATATCATAATCTTTTTAAATGATGGTAGTTTTTAACTACCAACATTTTTTTGTTTTGTGGTATAATTAATTTGAATATAAGGAGGATATAAAAATATGATGAAGATAATGGATGGTAATGAAGCGGCTGCTTATGCTTCATATGGGTTTACAGAAGTTGCAGGTATATATCCAATTACACCAGCAAGTCCGATGGCAGAACTTACGGATAAATGGAGTAGTGAAGGAAAATTAAACTTTTTTGATACACCAGTAAAAGTAGTAGAAATGGAATCTGAAGCGGGAGCTGCAGGAATGGTACATGGCTCTTTACAAGCAGGAGCTTTAACAACTACTTATACTGCATCACAAGGATTATTATTAATGATTCCTAACATGTATAAGATAGCAGGAGAACAATTACCTTGTGTTATTCATGTAGCTGCTAGATCTTTAGCAACACATGCACTATCTATTTTTGGAGATCATCAAGATATTTATGCAACCCGGGCAACTGGTTTTGCGATGTTGGCATCTAGTTCTGTACAACAAGTAATGGATTTAACAGGAGTGGCACATTTAGCAGCTTTAAAAGGTAAAGTTCCATTTATAAATTTCTTTGATGGTTTTAGAACTAGTCATGAACTTCAAAAAGTAGATGTTATTGATACTGAAAAATTAAAGAAATTAATTGACCAAAAAGCTTTAAATGAATTTAGAAATAGAGCAATGAATCCAAATCATCCTACAATTAGAGGTACAGCTCAAAATGAAGATATTTATTTCCAAGCTTCTGAAGTAAGAAATGAATATTATGATAAAATTCCAGATATAGTTAATGATTATATGGGAAATATTTCTAAGATTACAGGAAGAGATTATAAACCATTTAATTATTATGGTAGTCCTAATGCGACTAAAGTAATTGTAGCGATGGGGTCTGTTTGTGAAACAATTAGAGAAACTGTTAAATATTTAGTTCATAAGAAAAATGAGGCAGTTGGTTTATTAGAAGTTCATTTATATAGACCATTTAGTGCTAAATACTTTTTAAGTGAATTACCAAAGACAGTTAAGAAGATTGCAGTACTTGATCGTACTAAAGAAGCTGGTTCTAGTGGAGAACCATTATACTTGGATGTTGTACAAACTATTAAGAATGCTGATGCTAGAGTTAATGTATATGGTGGTAGATATGGTTTGTCTAGTAAAAATACAACTCCAGCTATGATTAAAGGTGTATATGATTTCTTAGATACTAGAGATGTTCATACTAACTTTACAGTTGGTATTAATGATGATATTACTAATTTAAGTATTTCATATGATGCTAGTTTTATGTTACCAAGTGATAATGCAGAATTCTTAATCTATGGTTATGGTAGTGATGGAATGGTATCTGCTTCAAAAGATTTAATGAAGATTACAGGTACTTATACTAATGCTTATGTACAAGGTTATTTCCAATATGATTCTAAAAAGAGTGGCGGAGTAACTATTGCAAATTTACGTTTTGGTAAGAATCCAATTACTAGTACATATTATGTTGAAAAAGCTAATATTGTAGTATGTACTAAAGATAGTTATTTACGTCGTATTAAGATGTTAGATAAGATTGTTGATAAAGGGGTATTTATTTTAAATACTAATAAGAATGCTGATGAAGTACTTACAATGATGAGTAATTATGATAAGAAAATCTTACAGAATAAACATGTTAAGATGTTTATAGTAGATGCTAGTAAAATTGCTAGTGAAGCAGGTATTCCTGGTAAGATTAGTACTATTATGGAGACTATTATTTTCAAATTAGGTAAGATTGTAGATTTTGATTTTGCTGTTGGTAAAATAAAAGAGAATTTAACTACTAAGTTTGCTAATAAAGGTGGAAATTTAGTTGAAAAGAATGTTAAAGCTATTGATGCTTCACTTGAATGTTTAGTTCCAGTAAAAGTACCTTTTGTAGATTTTGATAATGAGGTTCAAGCTAAGAGAAGTTTATTTGAAGTAATTGATTCTATGGAAGGAGATTCTTTACCAGTTAGTAGTTTTGTTAAAATCTCTAATGGTGAATTTGAAGCGGGAACTTCTAAATTAGATAAGAGAGATAGTAGTGAAATGGCTCCTTGCTATGACCCTAATAATTGTATTAATTGTAATATGTGTAGTTTGGTATGTCCTCATGGAGTAATTAGACCTTTCTTATTGGATGAAAAAGAGGTGTTAGATGCTCCTGAGGCTGTACAAAGACATTTAGTAGATGCTAATATAAAAGATCAAGATTTGAAATTTACGGTTGGTGTTAGTTTACCAGATTGTACAGGATGTAGTTTATGTAGTGAAGTATGTCCTGGTAAAGCAGGTGCTAAAGCTCTTGTTATGAAGATGAAACAAGAATTACTAGATGATAAAAGAGATGAAGAATATAAATACTTATTTGAAGAAGTAAAAGAGAAAAAAGATGTAATGCCTACTAATACAGTTAAGGGTAGCCAGTTTGTTAAACCTAAATTTGAATTTCCTGGAGCTTGTGCAGGTTGTGGAGAAACTCCTTACTTGAAACTTTTAACACAATTATTTGGAGATAGAATGATTGTTGCTAATGCAACTGGATGTTCTTCAATTTATGGTGCTAGTACACCATCTATGCCTTATTCAATACCATGGGCTAATTCTTTATTTGAAGATAATGCAGAGTTTGGCTTTGGTATGAAAATTGCTGATAAGACTTTGAAAAACCAAATTGTTACGTTAATTCAAAATAATATGGATAAAGTTAAGAATAGTGAAAAAGATATATATAAAGCTTATACAGAGTCTATTACTAAAGACACAGCAACAGCACTATTAGAAGTTATTGATGAAACTAAAATAGAGCGTCTTGCTAAGTTAAAAGACTTTATAATGCCTAAATCTGTATGGATGATAGGTGGAGATGGATGGGCTTATGATATAGGTTATAATGGAATAGACCATGTACTTGCTAATCGTGAAAATGTTAATATTTTAGTATTAGATACTGAAGTATATTCTAATACGGGTGGCCAAGCTTCTAAATCTACTAGAACAGGAGCTGTTGCGAAGTTTGCGGCTAGTGGTAAAGAAACATCTAAGAAGAACTTAGCAAAGATGGCACTATCTTATCCACATGTATATGTTGGTACTATTTCATTAGGTGCTAATCCAATGCAAGCTATTAAAGTAATGAAAGAAGCAGAAGCTTATAATGGACCTTCTATTATCATTGCTTATGCACCTTGTATTGCGCAAGGAATTATTAAAGGAATGAAGAATAGTATTCAAGAAGAAAAGGATGCTACTGCATCAGGATATTTCCCAATATTCCACTATAATCCAGAAAATAAAGAGTTTAAAGTTGATAGTTCAGCAGACTTTACTAAGTATGAAGAATTTACTTTAGGAGAGGATAGATATCGTTCTTTAAGTAAGCTAAACAAGGATTCTGAACGATTATTAGATCAAAATAAACAAGATGCTATGGCTACATATGAATTCTATCAGTCATTACAAAATGGAGGAAATGAGTAATTTCCTCTTTATTTTTTTACTAAAATGTGGTATAATATAGCCAATTAAAAAGGGAGTGGTTGTATGGCTTATGATTCATATTATGATGAAGACTTAACACCAGAAGAAATAGATTTAGAATATGGGGAAGATGATAATAATGATGATGTTATTTCTATATTATCTGTAGCTTCTGTTTGGTTTATAAGAATTGGTTTAGTAATCGGACTTATCTTATTCTTATACTTCATTTTAACAGGTAAAATATTTTCAGCGTTAATATATATAGTAGGTATGTTGGTTGCTTACGCGTTTGGTTATTTCTTTATGTATTGTTTAGATCATTTTGTATCAAATAATTAGATTGCTTAAGCAATCTTTTTTTTATATTTTTATAAACTAAAAAAAGACGTCGGCCACGTCTTTTTTAGTTTTTAATCTGAGAAGCTGGACCCCCTGAGGCCAGCTTCCAAAAAGAATAAAAAGGGGTTGGCTAGTGTGATACTAGCGACCAATTCGCCTAATTCCGAATTGGTAGTTCCTATCCTAATCGAAAAAGTGTATTTTGTCAACAAAAATATTAATTTTTTTTCACTTTTTTTTATAGTTAAAATACGTATTTATAATTGAAAAAGCCAATTATAAAATTATTTTATAATTAGGCTCTTTTTTTGCTATTTTTCTTTTAAAAATTACAATATTATGTTATAATATGCAAGAGATCGGTTATATTGGCGGTTTCAAAGGAAGTGGAGAAGTGGCAGAACTAAAAGATGTTAAGGGCATAGGCCCCAAATCTCTTGCTTTTTTAAATAAGATAAATATATTAACTGTTGAGGATTTGGTTACTCATTATCCTTTTAGATATGATGTATTAAAAAGGGATAATCTGGGTGATGTACAAGATGGAGATAAAATAACAATAGACGGAAAAGTAGAAAGTATTCCTATATTAATGAGGTTTAAAGCTGGACTTAATAAGATGAATTTTCGCCTTGTTACACAGTCTGGAGTAGTAGGGGTTTCTATTTTTAATAGAGCTTTCTTAAAGAGTAAACTATTAGTAGGAACTGATGTTATTGTTATTGGAAAGCTAGATAAAGGTAAAAATGTAATTACGGCTAGTGATATTAAGTTAGATGCTTTATCTAACCAGGTAAAGATAGAACCAGTTTATCATTGTACTAGTGGATTAACTAATAAGAATATGTCTACTTATATTAATATGGCTTTATTAATGTATGGTAGGGAGATACAGGATTATATTCCTAAAGAATATCAAGAAAAGTATCAATTTGTTAATAAAAAGACGGCTTTAAACATTATTCATAATCCTAGTACTAGTGAAAAACTAAAAGAAGTAACAATTCGTTTAAAGTATGAAGAGTTATTTCAGTTTATGTTTAAAATTAATTATTTAAAACAACAGAACAAAAAAGAAAAGAATGGTTTAATTAGAAATATAGATAGAGACAAAATAAATAAATTTATTGAGTCTATACCATTTGATTTAACAAATGATCAGAAAAAAGCAGTAGACGAGGTAATTGGAGATTTAGAGTCACCAAATAGAATGAATCGTTTATTACAAGGTGATGTTGGCTCTGGTAAAACAATAGTTGCTTTTATTGGAATGTATGCGAATAGTTTATGTGGATATCAAAGTGCTTTAATGGCACCAACAGAAATACTGGCAACGCAACATTATAATAATATAAATAATTTTATGAAGAATACTGGTTTAAAGATTGCGTTACTTACTGGTTCTACAACTAAGAAAGAGAAAAATGAAATATATAAAGGTTTATCTGATGGTACTATTTCGATGGTTATTGGTACACATGCTTTGATACAAGATGAAGTTGTTTATAATAACTTAGGTTTAGTAATTACAGATGAGCAACATCGTTTTGGAGTTCATCAAAGAGCTAATTTACAGAATAAGGGTATAAAACCAGATGTACTTTATATGAGCGCAACACCTATACCTAGAACTTATGCATTAACTATCTTTGGTGATATGGATGTATCTACAATTAAAGAAAGACCTAAAGGTAGACAAAAAATAGATACTTATGTTAAGAAAGAAAGTGAAATTAAAGAAGTTTTAGAGATGATGTATGAAGAGTTAAAACATAATCATCAAATATATGTCATTGCCCCTCTTATTGAAGAAAGTGAAAATAGTGACTTAACTACAGTAAATGAATTAAGAGATCAAATGAAATTAGCTTTTAAGGATAAGTATAAGATTGATATAGTTCATGGTAAGATGGCTGGTGGAGCCAAAGATATTATTATGAATCAATTTAAAAATAATGAAGTACAAATATTAATATCAACTACAGTTGTGGAAGTTGGAGTGGATGTACCTAATGCAACTACAATGGTAATATTTGATGCAGATAGATTTGGACTTTCTACTTTGCACCAATTGCGTGGTAGAGTAGGTAGGGGTACTAGTAAAAGCCAATGTATTTTGATTAGTAATAGTGATACAGAACGTTTAAAAATCATGGAAAAAGAAGATGATGGCTTTGTTATTTCAGAAGAAGACTTTAAATTGCGTGGGCAAGGTGATTTATTTGGAACTAAGCAAAGTGGAGATATGACATTTAAAATTGCTTCTATCAAACATGATTATAAAATATTACTACAAGCTAAAAAAGATTCAAAAGAATACTTAGAAAATAAAGAGACTGATGGAGAAACTTTAAAACAATTATTAATACAATCAATTACTAAAGTAAACTAAGAAACTATATAGTTTCTTTTCTTTTTATTTTTTTTAAGAAAGGCAATTGACTTTTTTTTAATTATCACTTATTATTAAGATGCGAGGTACAATATATCTCGCCGATATCTCTAACGGTTTTAATGTTAGAGTATATTCAACCGAACCCCCTGAAGACCTAGTCGTGAGACTAGGTCACTTTATTTTATAAGGATTCGCAAAGTTTTGGCTTTTTTCTAGATACCATACAGATACCAAAAATTCAAAAAATTTGATATTTTTAATTGTTTATTTAGGTTTGTATCCGTTTATAGAATTTTGAAAAATATATAAAGTATGATATTATGTATACAGATGAGGGAGACTTCATAAAATAAAAAAAGGGAACATTCAGTTTTGCAATGTTGAATGTCTACCCTAAATTGGGTTTTGACACTTAATCAGTGCTGATTAGAGTGTCATTTTTTTATTACTAAAACCAGTAAGGTTAAGAGTAGTGTAGCAAAGCAACTTTATGTTGTATTCACGTTTTTTCATTTATCATCCCTCCTAAATAATTATTTTTATAAAGGCCTTGGATAATAAAAAAGTACAAACAAAAAACAAGATCTTTATAGTAAAAGTCTTGTCCTAGTTTATACTCTAGCAATCCGGTTACAAAAATAACGAAATGACGGATTACTACATTTAAGGACTACTCCCATTTACGGTTCTATATTACAACATATTTGTTTGATTTTGCCAATAAAAAACTAATTATAGTATAATAATCATCCATTTCTGTTTTTTTGTAATCTAATCCCTTTAATCATGGAATAATTGGTAATAATATGATATAATATACATAGTTGAGAGGTGATTAGTTTGCTAGAAAATAAGTTGGGAATTACGAATGAAGTTGAACTTTCAAAAGAAGAAGAGAGAATAACTAAATTAAAAGCATTAGAGTTATTTGATACTGATAAAATAAATGAATTTGAGGTTGGTACGTTTAAAGGATTATCTGCCATTCATAGTTATTTATTTTCTGATATTTATGATTTTGCTGGCAAAGTAAGGAATGTTAATATTGCTAAAGGTAGTTTTAGATTTGCACCTGTTATGTATTTGGAAGAAGCTTTAAATAAGATAGATAGTATGCCTCAAGATACTTTTGATGATATTATAAAAAAATATATTGAAATGAATGTTGCTCATCCATTTAGAGAAGGAAATGGAAGGAGTACTAGAATTTGGCTTGATATGATATTAAAAAATAAAATTGGTAAGGTTGTTGATTGGGACAAAATTGATAAAGAAGAATATTTATTAGCTATGGAAAGAAGCCCAATTAAAGATACGGAAATTAAATTTTTAATTCAAAATGCTCTTACTGACAAGATTAATGATAGAAAAGTATATATGAAGGGTATTGATGTAAGTTATAAATATGAAGGTTATAATACTTATACAATGGATGAATTGGATGGATAGTTGAAACTTAGTTTGAAGACTAAGTTTTTTCAACCGAACCCCCTGAAGACCTAGTCGTGAGACTAGGTCACTTTATTTTATAAAGTTTTGCGAATCTTTGGCTTTTTTCTAGATACCATACAGATACCAAAAATTCAAAAAATTTGATATTTTTAATTGTTTATTTCAATTTGTATACGTTTATAGAATTTTGACAAAGATATAAAAGTATGATATTATGTATACAGATGAGGGAAACTTCATAAAATAAAAAAGGAACACTTAATTTTCAGAGGTTGAGTGTTACCCAAAAATTTTTGGTTTGCACCTATCTCAATGTTGAGTTAGGTGCTTCTTTTATTTTAGTATTACGAAAAGTAATGCTATAAGTAAAAGGATGATGAGAACTAAAGAAGAGATTAAAAAATCTTTCTTACTCATTTGCATCACCTCCAATCATAAGTATGATGAAGGTAGCACCCAACTTATTAAGTATTCCAATGTTTATTATATCAAACATAAGTTTTATGTCAATATATATTTCTAGATACTAAATCCAGATACTAATTGCCAAAAATTAAAATCGAAATAGTTATAAAATAAGGGTTTAATATTTAGATGTATTGTTACGGACTGGTTCATAAATTGCCCCCTGAAGACCTAGTCGTGAGACTAGGTCACTTTATTTTATAAAGTTTTGCGAATCTTTGGATTTTTTCTAGATACCATACAGATACCAAAAATTCAAAAAATTTGATATTTTTAATTGTGTTTTGGAGTTCTAAGTTTAATTGATTAGTGTTAAATGATTAGGTATTGGGCAGTTTTTTTTTATTTGTAAACATGTTATAATTTTATATATTAATATGAGGTGGAGCATGAAAAAGATTCAAGTTGGTATGTTTATGGACTCTTGGTATCCTGATTTAAATGGGGTAATCTTAGTTATGGAAAACTTAATTAAGAATATGAGAGATTATGCTGATATTACCCTAGTTATTCCAAAAACTGGTAGTGAAGCTGATGATAAGAATTATCCTTTTAAAATTATTCGTGTTGATAGTATTCCTTTACTTAATACTGGTTATTATTTAGGATTAGTTGATTTAAAGTATTTTAAATATAAAAAGATGTTTGAAAATATTGATTTTGATATTATTCATATTCAATCTCCGGCAGCTTTAGGTAGATTAGGTATTAGAGTAGCAAGAGAAAAGAATATACCAGTTGTTGCGACTATGCATGTTAGATGGGAATTTGAATTTAAAAAGTATTTAAAATCTACTTTGTTGTCTAATTTGTGTATAAAGCATTTAATTAAATCATATAATAAATGTAATAGTTGTATTGCTTTAAATAGGGCTTTAATTGATGTTTATAAGGGGTATGGATATAAGGGAGAGTTTACTATTATTCATAATGGTACTGATTTAGAAATAGTAAAAGATCCTAAAAAAGCTACTGCACAAGTTAATAATATGTTTCGTTTTGATGAAGATGAAAAAGTATTTTTATTTGTAGGAAGAATTATTAGTATTAAGAATATTTTCTTTATTTTGAACGTGTTAAGAAAATTAAAAGAAATGAATTATGCTTTTAAAATGTTATATGTTGGGACCGGACCAGATTATGATGCTTTATTAAATAAAGTTAAAGAATATAATATGGAAGATGAAGTTATACTAACTGGTAAAATTTTGGATAGAGATTTATTAAAGGCTATTTATTATAGGGCTGATTTATTTATTTTTCCTTCATTATTTGATTCTTCATCATTAGTACAAATAGAAGCGGCTTCACAAGAAACACCTACTATTTTTGTTGATGGTTCTGTTACTTCAGATACTGTTGAAGATAATATTAATGGTTTTAAAGAAAAAGAAGATGTTGTTTTATTTGCGAAGAGAATTATTAATATTATGGAGGATAAGAAATTATATAATAAAGTGAAAAAGTCAGCTAGAAAAGATTTAGCAACTTCTTGGAGTGATATTGGGAAGGAAACATATGATTATTATATAAAGACAATTAATGAATATAATAATTAATAAAAGTTTGAATGATTATGGAAGTGATTATATGAAATCAATTAATAGGACGTTAAAATATGTTGATTTATTATTGGTTAGAGGTTTAGATGATATTCCTGTAATGTCATTACCTGAAGGCTTTAGCTTTGTTTTGTTTCAAGATGGTGATGAAAAAAATTGGGTTGATATTGAAGTGTCTAGTGGTGAATTTTTAAGTTTTGAGGAAGGTATGGAGGCTTTTAATTATTACTATGGAAATTGTTATGAAGAGTTAAAGAAAAGATGTATTTTTATTGAAAATGATGAAGGTGAAAAAGTTGCTACAGCAACAGCTTTTTATGCGGAGCAACCTATTGGAGATATATCTGGTTATGTACATTGGGTATCTGTAAAAAAAGAATATCAAGGGAAAGGATTATCTAAGCCTTTGGTTTCTAAGGCACTTTTGAAAATGAAAGAATTGGGACATAAAGGGACTTTTTTACATACCCAAACTCATACATGGTTAGCGGTTAAGGTTTATTTAGATATGGGGTTTGTTCCTATTTTAAATAAAAATGATTATTTAGGTTGGCAAATTATAAAGAACTTAACTAATCATAAGACATTAGATAATGTAGTGTCTATTCCTAATGATAAAATGTATGAACCTTTATATGTAAAAACAGAGGAGTATTTAAAAAGTCGTTTTGGTGATTCAATTGAATATAAAGTATGGGATGAGAAGGGACCAATTATTGGTGTACGTAAAGATGGAAATGTTTCTTTTTTTGAGTATTCTTTTGAAAATGGTGAATTAAAAATTGTTTCTGAGGAAGCCGAAAGGCCAAAACTAAGGTAGGGTGTTGACAAACTAAAAAAATTGATATAGAATTAATCTTGACTTTGACGTAGAAGTTATCTAAGTAGTTAATTTGAAACTCTATACAGGAAATTGTGGTCGGCGACTGAGAGCTACAAAAGAAAGGCAAATTAATGAATTTCAATAATGGAGTCAAATCGTGGAAGAGCGTTAATCTAAAGAGGTAGTAGAAATACTATAAAAAAAGGTGGTACCACGACTAGTTCGTCCTTTAGGGATGAGATAGTCGTTTTTTTATTATATGGCTTCATAGCTCAGTTGGTAGAGCAAGGGACTGAAAATCCCTGTGTCGCTGGTTCGATTCCCGCTGGAGCCACCATTTGATGTTTTAAACCACTTTGATTGTGGTTATTAGAAAAAGGAGAATAGTTTATGGAGAAGAAACTAGAACAAATTAAAGAGAAGGGATTAGAAAGAATCTGTAAGGCTTCAAGTATGGCTGAACTTGAGGAAGTCAGAAAGGACCTAATGGGTAAAAAGAGTGAATTATCAGATGTTTTAAAAAATATGGGTAGTTTAAGTGCTGAAGATAAGAAAAAAATAGGTATGATTACTACTGAGATTAAAAATATATTTTCTGATAAAATTACGGAAAAAGAGCAAGATATTATTTCTTCTATGAGTGTATTAGATGAACCATTAGATATTACTATCCCTGGTACAAAAAGTGAAGAGGGAGCTTTACATCCAATTACCCAAATGTGTTATGACTTGAATGATGCTTTTAGATCATTAGGTTTTGAGGTGTATAGTGAAGATGATATAAGTAGTGAGCAATATGCATTTGATAATCTAAATTTTGCTCTTGATCATCCAGCTAGAGAATCAATGGATACTTACTGGCTTGAAGGAACAGAAAATAAGTCTGGGGCAGAAAGATTATGTTTAAGACCACATCTTACAGGAGGTTCAGTAAGATATTTACTTGACCATGGGGCACCGGCAAGATTTGTTTATCCTGGAAGGGTATATCGTAATGAAACTACTGATGCTAGACATGAAAGAGCATTCTTCCAATATGAGGCTTTGATTGTTGATAAAAATATTTCTTTCTCTTCTGGTATGGTTATGATTCAAACTATTTTAGAAAAAGTATTCGGAAGAAAAATTAATGTTAGAATGAGAGAGGGATTCTTCCCATTTACAGAGCCAGGTTATGAAATAGATATGGAATGTTTAGTTTGTGGTGGTAAAGGATGTAGGGTCTGTAACCATAATGGTTGGATAGAAGTAATGCCAGGTGGTGTAATTCATCCAAATGTTTTAAGAGCAGCTAAGCTAGATCCAGAAGAATGGACAGGATTCTATATTAATATTGGATTAGATAGATTAGTAATGATGAGATATGGAGTAGATGATGTAAGGTTATTCCATAGTGCAGATTTACGATTCTTAGAGCAATTTAAATAAGGAGGCAAGAGTATGAAAGTATCATTAAATTTAATTAAAAAATATGTAGATTTACCTTCTAATTTAACTAATAAGCAAATAGCTTATGATTTAACACTTCGTACTGTAGAAGTTGAAAATGTTGAAGATTTGGGGGCTAAATTCAATAACATAGTAGTAGGAAAAATTGAAAAGATTAGTGCTCATCCAAATGCTGATAAATTAAGAATATGTATGGTAGATATTGGAGAAAAAGAACCAGTACAAATAGTATGTGGTGGTTCAAATCTTTATGAAGGAGAATCTGTAGTAGTTTGTAAACCAGGTGCTGAAGTAGTATGGCATGGTGAAGGAGAGCCTGTTAAAATAAAAGAAACTAAGATGAGAGGGGAAGACTCATTTGGTATGATATGTGCTGCTTCAGAAGTATACTTATCTGACTTTTTTCCAAATGAAGCAGAGACAGAAATAATAGATTTAAAAGGAATAGATTGTAAGCCAGGACAAGCAGTTGCGGAATTGTTTGATATGAATGATACAGTATTAGAAATAGATAATAAATCATTATCAAATCGTCCTGATTTATGGGGTCATTATGGAATAGCTAGAGAATTATCAGCAATTTATAATGTGCCTTTAAAAGAACCAGAGTCTTATAAAGTTGATTCTAAATTGCCTAAGTATAACTTAGAAATAAAAGACAAAAATAAATGTCATAGATATATTGGGGTAGAAATAGATGGTATATATGACAAACCAGCTCCAATGTGGATGCAGTCTTTATTATCTAAAGTTGGACAAAGACCAATCAATGCTATGGTAGACATTACAAACTACGTAATGATGGCTACTGGTCAGCCATCACATGCTTTTGATAGAACTCATGTTGGTGGTGAAAAAATAGTAGTAAGAAATGCTAAAAAGAAAGAAGAATTACTTTTATTAGACCATACTACTATTAGTTTAACTGAAGATGATTTAGTTATATGTGATGAAAAAGATCCAATGTGTTTAGCTGGTATTAGAGGAGGAGCAAAAGACTCAATTTTACCTGAAACTACAGGCATAGTACTTGAAATGGCTAATTTTGAAGCAGGGGCTATTAGAAAAACAGGTAAGAGATTTGCTGAAAAGACTGATTCATCAATTCGTTATGAAAAAGGAATTGATACCCAAAGAATTGATCAAGGTATTAGTTTAGCACTCAATTTAATTAAGGAGATATTCCCTGATAGTAAGATAATTAAATATGTTGATGAATGCCCTAAACCTACAAAAAATAATAAAATTGATGTAACTGAAGAATTCTTAGATACAAGACTTGGTAAAAAAATACCTAGAAAAACAATAGAACAAATTCTTGGTGATTTAGGATACGAAGTTCAATATAAAAATGGTACATATAGTGTTGTAGTTCCTACTTGGAGATCTACAGGAGATGTAACTTATAAAGATGATGTAATGGGTGATATTGCTAGAATCTTAAGTTTTGGTTCATTTGAAGCAAAACCTATAACTATATCTTTTGAGCATTCTATTAACCAAAGAAAGGTATTACTAGAAAGAAGGATAAGAGAATATTTAGCATATAGATGTGGATTCCATGAAATATATACTTATCCATGGATAGATGAAAAATATATTGATGCTGCTAAAATAGATAAGAGTGAAGCTATAAGATTAGCAACTCCACCAGCACCTGAACTAGGGGTATTAAGGAGCTCATTAATACCAGGAATGATAGAAGCTGTTGCTAAGAACTTAAGATATTTTGATTCATTTAAATTGTTTGAAAATACAGAAGTATATAAAAAGGGAGAATATTCACCATCAAGTGATGATGAAGTATTACCTATCCAAACTATGTATTTAACAGGTTGTGTAGTAGGTAAAGATCCTAAAAAGATATTCTATGAAGCTAAAGGTGCTTTAGAAAATATGTCTAGTTATTGTCATATGGAGAATATCAGGTTAGAACAAAAAGAAAAACCAGCTTGGGCTGATGTTAATGCTTATGTAAATATTTCTTTAAGAGGAGAAATTATTGGTTCTCTTGGATTATTATCTGTTCAAGCAATGAATGAAGCTAAGATTAAAAGAACTAATGTTGCTTTATTTGAAATGAATATGGATAAATTAATTCCATATGATTCTAGAACTAATAAATATGAGAGATTACCAGAGTTACCTTTAGTAGAAAAAGATTTATCTATTATTGTTGATGAAGATATTAAATGGGCTGATATTGTAAGTAGTATTAAAGCCTTAGTTAAAGAAATAGATTTTGTTGATGAATATAGAGGTAATCAAATACCTGATGGTAAAAAATCTATTACTTTAAAGGTTAAAATGATTAATGAAGGTACTACAATGACATCAGAACAGATTAATGATAAGATGCAAGAAATCTTACAAAAATTAAATAAAAAATGTGGAGCAGCATTACGTGAAGAATAAAAAAGTAGGTGATACTATGAGTTTATCTAAATCAAGATATTGTACTGGGATAAGATGTAAAAAAGAATTATGGTTATCATGTTTTAAAAGTGAAGTGGCAGAAGAACAAGATAATGATGCAGTACTAGACAATGGTAATAAAGTAGGAGATTTTGCTAGAGGCTTATTTGGAGACGATTATATATTAATTGAATATAACGATAATAAGAAAATAATGATAGAAGAAACAAAAAAATATTTAGATAAAAAACCTAATATTATTTGTGAAGCATCTTTTAATTATAATAATAATTTTTGTGCAGTGGATGTATTAAAAAATGATTTAGATGGAGTAGAAATATATGAAGTAAAGTCTTCTACGGAAATTAGTGATATTTATATTGATGATATTTCTTACCAAACATGGGTGTTAAAAAAATGTGGTTTAAATGTTAAAAAGTCTTATTTAGTACATATTAATAGTAAGTATATTAAAAAGGGAAAAGTAGATAGAAATAAGTTTTTTAAAATTGAAGAAATTACGCCTAGAGACATGGGGTTAATTGAAGAAAATGTTAAAGAGTTAGAGAGTATTTTAAATAGTGATAGAGAACCAGATATTGATATTTCTTTAGCTTGTAAAAAGAATAAGATGGTTTCTTATGATTGTCCATTTTTTAATTATTGTATTAGGAATTTACCAAGACCTAATATATTTGATGTAGGTTGGAGAACTAGTTTTAATAAGAAATTAGATTTTTATTATAATAATTTAATTACTTATAGTGATATTTTAGCTTCTGGGGGAATTAGTACTAAAGCTGATAATCAAATGAATTGTGAATTAAATAACTTAGGAAAAATAATAGATAGAGATAGTATTAAGAAATTATTAAGTACTTTTACGTATCCTTTATATTTTTTAGATTTTGAGTCTTATCAAGTAGCAATTCCAGAAATAGATGGTACTCGTCCATACCAACAAATATGTTTTCAGTATAGTTTGCATTATTATTTAGAAGAAGATGGAGAACTATTTCATAAAGAGTATTTAAGTGAAGATTATGATGGTAATCCAATGTATGGGTTGTGCAAACAGTTATGTGAAGATATTCCAATGAATTCTTGTGTACTTGTTTATAACCAATCTTTTGAAATTACTAGATTAAAAGAAATGGCTTCTTTATTTCCAGAATTTAGTGATCATTTATTAAATATTGTGGATAATATAAAAGACTTACTACCACCATTTAGAAATCAAGAATATTATGTAAAAGAAATGGGAGGAAGTGCTTCTATTAAAAAAGTATTACCTGCCTTATTTCCTGGTGATGAAAAATTGGATTACCATAATCTTGAACAAGTCCATAAAGGAGACGAAGCAAGTAATGCTTATTTATCTTTAAAAACGTTACCTTATGAGGAGCAAGAAAAATTACGATATAGCTTACTTAGATATTGTGAATTAGATACTTATGCAATGGTAAAAATATGGGGAAAATTAAAAGAAGTGAGTGAGTAAAATGACTGGATTAGAGAAAGTAATATATAGTAAAATTATTTTTCCTTTTTTGCCTAAGAAAAAGTGTGATAATTTTTTTAATAAGTTAGTTGAAATACCTACTGAAGATAGATTTAAGGAAAGTAAAATACTAATAATTAATAAAAATAAAAAAGGAGTTACGTATGATTCTCCTTATGAAAAAGAAATAATAGAAGATTTAGATGGTTGTGGTTTCGTTAAAAAGATAAAGACTCAATCATTAATAATAAATTATAAATCTAAAGTATCTATTAAAACAAAAAAATATTATCCTGATATACAAGTATTATTAGAAGATGGAAGATTTGTTTTAATTGAAGTAAAACCCTTTAAAGAGATGGTTAATAATCATAATATAATGAAACATGAAGCTTTAGAAAAATATTGTAAAAGGAATAGATATGGTTATGCTATAGTAGATTATGATTATTATTCTTTTGAAGATTTAAAAAAAGAAAAAGTATCTAGAGAAATACAAGATAAATTTATTAATTTTGTTAAAAGGAAAAAAGAAGTTACTTTTGATGAGTGTAGTACTTTTAAAAAGAATAATAATATAACTGATTATCAAATATGTTTTATTATTTGGAATAATAGGAATAATATAAAGTACCAGCAACATAAAATTATGTATAAAAAAGAAGAGGAATAGTATAGCAGTTTACATATAAATGTAGACTGTTTTTTTATTGATTCTTGACAAACTTAATAATGCATTATATATATGATTTAGTAGATGATAGGAGAGGAATATGAGATTAAAAGGCTTTTTTATAACAACTATTATTTTTACTGTTTTTTATATTCTTTTTTTCTATGTGTTTGATAAGATCGTTTTAGCTAATGAACAAAAAAGAAATAAGAAAAGAATTGATTCTATACTTGATGAAAGTAGGTTTTCTTTGTTTGCTCAATTTTATGGTTTGAATACTGTAGTATCAAGAAATATACTAGAGAGAATATTTAATGAGGTACCTAGAATGCCATCTATTTCTATATCAAGTTGTAGTAGTAATTATCAAATTACACCATATGAATTTATAGTAGCGGTAGTTTATTTAGAATATTATCATTTAATGGAGTTAAAAGAAGTATATTTTGATGGTAATGTTATGATTCCTGTTAGACAAAATAACTTAAGTTTAATATTAAAGTATCAACCTTTTTTTGTTAAAAAGACTGTTTATAATGATATTGTTGAAAATATAGGACAAAGTGCTATTAGAGAGATGGATAGTTTAAATCAATTATATTTGATACCAGGAGTTAGGATTATTAATTCGCAAATTTATTATTATGTAGGTGATATTAATGAGGATAAATAGAACTGTATTATATTTTATTATTGTTATAAGCTTTTTCTTTTTTAATTTTTATTTTAGACCTGTACAAGGTAATCCTTTAATGACTAGTAAATATAAAAATAGTTCTGCTTATGTTAATAATTTGTATGTAAGTGATGAATTCTTTAAGAAGAATTCTATGAATAAAGATGAATATTATATTTATGAGCATTTAATTGATGATGTAAAAAAAGGTAGAGGACATTCTATTATTAAGTGTAAGACTAAGGGGTGTTCTGCAACTTATATGACGGCTTATGAAGCAATTTATTTAGATCATCCAGAATTAATTGCTTTTCAGTCTTCTTCTTGGAAAGAAAGTGATAATACTTTAGATGTTTCCTATTTATTATTAGGTAAGTTACAAGCTTTTTTAGGTACTAGAAGAATTGAAAGAGAGATTTCGATTGTGCAAAAAGAAACAAAGAATATGACTGATAAAGAAAAAATATTATTTGTTTATAATTATGTAGCAAGTCATGATTATGATCATTTATTTATGTATTCTAGTTCTAATCAATCAGCTTATAGTTTCTTTACTAAAGGATCTTCTGTGTGTGCTGGTTTTGCGAAAGCTTCACAATTATTATTCCAAAATATTGGGATTAATTCATATCTAGTTATGAATACTGATCATATGTGGAATTATGTTGAGTATGAAGGAAAATATTATGTTTTTGATGCGACTATGGGTACGGGATTTAGAAAAGATAGTAGCAATTATTATAGTGGTTTAGGAGAAACTACGGTTGGTGTTACTAAGGGGTATTTCGAAAATTTTTATCCTCCAATAGAAGATACTAAGTTAAGAACTGTTTTTGGAGTATGATATAATATTTATAGGAGGAATCTTTATGGATATTATTAAAAAAATTGAAAAAGAAGCAAAAAGTATTTTAAAAGACGAGAAGAAAAAAGAAAAAGCAGGAGATGCAGTTGAAGATGTTTTAAAGACTGTTAAAAAAAGTGTTAAAGATGAAAAACATAAAAAAATGATTGATGGTCTTATAAATTCTGTAGATAAGGCTACTACTAGTAAGAAGAAAAAGAAAAAATAAAATTTCTTTTTCTTTTTTTATCATTTTTAGCACTTTCTATTGACAAGTGCTAAAAATAGTGATACTATTTAATTGTAGTAAGAAATTACTACATAGACATTAATTATGAAAGGAAGTTGATATATATGATGTTAATGCCTAGAGTATTTGATGATGACTTTTTTAGAGATGATTTTTTCAAAAGACCAGAAAAAATGAACTTTCAATTGATGAAAACAGATATTAGGGAGACAGATAGTCAGTATTTACTAGAGATTGATCTTCCTGGATATAAAAAGGAAGATATCAAGATTGATGTAACTGATGGATATCTTACAATTAATGCTAAAACTAATCATGAAGAAAAAGAAGAGGATGATAAAGGAAACTATGTTAGACGTGAGAGATTTACTGGGGAATGTACTCGTAGTTTCTATGTAGGAGAAGATGTTAAAATTGATGAAATTAAAGCTTCTTTCAAAAATGGTATATTAATACTTGAAGTACCTAAAGTAAATCCTGATGATAATCCTCCTGAAAAGAAATATATTGAAATTGGTGATTAATGAAGAGAGTCTAGTATTAGACTCTTTTTTGTGCTATAATTTAGACGTTTGGAGGTACTATTATGGTTATTATTTCAGTAGAAGATAATGAAGATATAAGAATTGATAAATATTTAGCTGAGAAGTTAGATATATCTCGTAGTAAAGTACAAAAACTTATTAATGAAGAAAAGATAATTGTAAATAATAAAGTTGTATCTAATTCTTATTCTGTTAAGATAGATGATGTAATTGAAGTAAATGATGAGCTTGATTATAATATTTCAGTGGAAGCTGAAGATATACCTATTGATATTGTATATGAAGATGATGATTTACTAATTATTAATAAAGAGAGTGGTATGGTTGTACATCCTGCTCCAGGACATTATCATGGGACTCTTGTTAATGCACTTCTATATTTATACCCATTAAATAGTGGAGATAAGGAAAGACCGGGTATTGTACATAGATTAGATAAAGATACTAGTGGCTTAATGGTAGTGGCAAAAAATGAATGGACTCATGAAAAACTTGGAGAAATGATTTCCACAAAAAAAGTGGAAAGAAAGTATTTAGCACTTGTGCAAGGTGTTATTAAACATGAGACTGGGAAAATTGATGCGCCTATTGGGAGAGATAGTCATAATCGTCAGAAAATGGCTGTTACTGATGTACATGGAAAAGAAGCTATTACACATTTTAAAGTATTAGAAACTTTTGATAATACTAGTTATATTGAATGTATACTTGATACTGGTAGAACTCATCAAATAAGAGTACATATGGCTTATATAGGACATCCTGTTTTAAATGATCCTTTATATGGCAAAGGTAATTGTACGGAGTTTGGGCAAATGTTACATTCATATGCCATTCGCTTTAATCATCCTAGGACGGGAAAAGAGTTATTTTTTACTGTAAATCCTCCTGAAGAGTTTATAAAAAAACTAGAAGAATTAAGGAAAGAAAACAAGGATTAAAATATTTGTTTTCTTTTTTTTGCTTTTATTGTATAATCTAGGCAAGAGGTGATATTGTGAAGTTTCAGGTTTATAATCCGGTTAAACAAAACTGTGATTGTGTTATTCGTACATTCATGAAATTGCTTGATAAGACTTATGTAAGTGTAAAAGAAGAACTGATTTCTTTAGCATCTAATTTAGGATATGAATCCTACCAGGAGCAAGAAGTATTTGAAAAATATTTTGAAAAAAATGGTTTTACTAAAATAGAAGAAGATCCTGCTATTGTTAATGATTTATCATTTGATAGTGGTAGTTATGGTATTTTATGTGCTAGGGGGGATGATTATCATTTGTTCCCTGTAATAGATCATACGGCATATGATAAAAATGATCGTTTTTGGACGATGGATGTTGTATCTTTATATCGATTAGAAAAATAAGGCTTAGGCCTTTTTTTGTTTGGTATTTTTATGATAGTATATTAGTAGAAAGAGTTTATTATGAATTGGTTTTGATATATTCTTATTTTCACTTATATTTGTTGTTAAGTAGTTTTTTATTGGATTAATTATTAGGTAATGAATATATGATTATTGTTTATAGAAGTGGTTAGTTCTTGTCAAAAATGCATAAATGTGATATTATTTATGACCGATATGGGTGATACTATGGAGGATATTTATGATGTTAGACGTTATAACTTACGTGGACTATTAAAAGAAGAAATAGAGGAGCTTAGAAGTTTTTGGCCTACTAAAGAAATAACTGATTATATTTATGTTAGATTTTGTCAATTATTTAATTATGATGAAAGATGGTTTTATGCGAAAAGTGAATATTTCAGAAATATTATATTTGAAAAAGAAATTGATATTAGTAATGTAGATACAAGTAAATTGATATGCAGTAGTTTTAGTAAGGCTTTAGTAAGTGCCTTAAATTCGTTATTAGAAGGTTGGGATAACTTTGATAAGGCAGAGGTTGTGAGTGATTCTCGTATTTTACATATGAGTGTTAAAGCGTTTTATAAAGATGGGACATTTAAAATTTATGACCCAATTCTTGATTGGAATGATTTTTTGAATGCTAAAATAGGATTGCCTATTGAAGGAATCTCTTATAGTGATGAGGACTCTGAGTTAGATAGAAAAAATAGAACTAGGTGTTCTATGGAAAGTATAGGATATACTGCTGATTATTTGGCGGTTTTAGATGAATTAAAATTATCAAAAGATTCAAAAATGTTAGCAGAAGATTTATTGGATTATTTGATAGCTAGTACTGATTTTAAAGGATTGGGTATGTATGAGATTAATGAGTTATTAAATTTAAAATGTGAGACAATAAGTGGTAAATCTTTAAGAGCTAATGGAATTGAATATACTAGTAGTGTGGATTTTTGGAATCTGATTAGTTTTTGTTTTAATGTAAATGGAAAATGTAGATATAGAGAAGAAGAAATTTCTGGTGTAGAATTTACTAAACTTAGATGATTTAGTCTTATGATATAATGTTAGACTTGAAAAATCATAATAATTGTGTTATAATATAAGCCAAATTTAGGGGTGATAGTGTGAAAGAAGAACGAATTAATTTTATTGTTAATCAAGCCAGAGAAAATTCTTTAGATGGCATTAGTGAAGATGCTATTAGAGATATGATACTTTCTACTGAACGACAATTAGGTCGAGAATTAACGGGGTATGCAGTTTTTGATAAACCATATAATCAATTTTATGCTACAGAAATGCTTACTAGGGAATATCCTAAGCAAAAAATTAGTACAGAGATTTTACTTAGAGCAGAAAAAATACCTGATGTTGTTGCTTATCGTTGCGAAAGAGATTTTTATTATGGGGAATTATCAGAATTGATGTTAAAATATGCTTTTATTTTAAAGGAAAAATATCATGTTGGTAAAGGTGATGTAATTATTATGGATTCCCTTTCTACACCAGATGCTATTTGCTCTTTTTGGGCATGTAATTTAGTAGGTGCAAAAGTTCGTCCAATAGATCCTATTTATAGTGCTGATCAGGTTGAAAAAATATTAATTGATTATAAGCCTAAGATGGTTATTTGTGATGCACTTCATTTTGGTACTATGAGCAAGGCTATAGGTGAAAAAAATATTCCTGTAGGCTATATTAAATTAAGAGGAAATTTACCACTTGTTTCACCGGTTAAGAAAAGCATAGTTTTATTATTGGAAGATGTTAATGAGTTGCAAATACGTAGAGATAAGAATTCACTTTGGAGTAATTTACATGATGAAGTTAATAGTGTTGATTTATCGTCTATTCGTTTAGAAGATATTGCTTCTCCATATGTTGAAGATGAAATAGCTGCTATTTTTCCTACTAGTGGTACTACTGGTGAAGCTAAAGGGGTAGAAGTAACGAATGAAAACTTTTTAAGTAATGTTTTTAAGGAATATATTTCGGACTTTGATATTGAAGATAATGATTCTTTATTTAATCCAATGCCTACATGTAGTTCTTTCTTTTGGTATACTATAGCTTTGGCAGCATTTTTAGGGGTAACAACTTCTCTTTGCCCTATGTTTGATGCAAAGGTAAGTGTGAAACAAATTGCAGAAGATGAGAGTACTTGGGTATTATTAGGACCAATTATTGTTGAACAATTATGTCGTTATATAGAAAAAAATGAAACTTCTAATCCTATTTTTTCAAATTTTATTTGTAGTATTGAAAGGGCACTGTTTGGAAAAGATTCAAAAGAAATAGTGGATATTATTAAGGGAAAAAGGCATTATATAAGTGGTGGTGATTTATTACCATTAAAGTTAGAACGTAGAGCTAAAAGCCATTCCTTATTTATTAATAATAACCTTGGAACTTCAGAAAACACAGGGCCTTCTACAAATCCAAATGGAGCAAGAAAAAATTTAGTTGGATATTATGAAGGTTGTGTTGGAGTATCTTTACCAGGAAATGATATGGCAATCTTTAAGTATGATGAAGAAAACAATTGCCCAGCTCTAGATGCAGATGATTATGAGTTTGGACAAATGTATTATGAAGTTGGAGAGATATGTTTTAAGGCTAGTAATCCAAATGTTTTTGCAGGATATTTCAATAATCCTGAAGCTACAGCTCAGACTATTTTAACTCATTCTGATGGTTCGGTTTGGTATCATTCTGGTGATTTGGGTTATATGGATCCTGCCGGTCATTGCTTCTGTTGTGGTAGAAAAAGTGGATTGATAGTACGTGATGGCCATAAAGTATGGGCACCTAAAATTGAAATTGTTGCCAAAAATATTGCAGGGATTGACGATTGCGCAGTAATTGGAGTTCCAGATGCAAAAGAAAATGAAGTTCCAGCTTGCTTTATAGTTTTCTCTGATGGGGTTAATCCACAACAAAAGAATGCTATTGTTAGGGAATTCTATTCAAGCGTCTTATCATCGATAGACGAAAAACATGTTCCTACTTATTGGAAGGAATTGGACGCTATCCCTAGAAATTTAATGGCTAAAGCAAAGATACCTGAGTTAAATGAAATATATGAAGACGATATTTCTCAAAGAGATGGTGAACAGGGAAAAAGCAAAAATCCTTTCAAGATTTTGCTTAAGACATTTAAAGTTGCAAAATAATTGCAACTTTTTTTGTTGGTGTGCTATACTTTATATAAGGTAGAGGGTGAAATTGATGATTAGTATCGCATTTTCTATTAGTAGTATAATTATAATTACTATTCTGATTATTGTATATTTTTTTAAGGGGAGAATAAAGACTGAGGAAACAACTATTTTTTCCAATATTTTAATTTGTACTTATATTGGGTTGTTTTTAGAACTACTTAGCTTTATACTTTTAAAAGCTGGACATGATGATAATTCGTTATGGTTTATTGTGGTTTCTAAAATAATATTGGTGTATTTTTATGTATGGGCATCTTTATTCTCGATGTATATTAATGTTTCTGCGAATAGTAGTAAATTAAACAAACTTTATAATTATTCGATTCCAATTGGATCAATTATACTTTTAATTCTTCCTATTGATTTTATAAAAGAAAATGGAATGGTAATACCTGGTGGTTTAGCATGTAAATTTGTTTATTTCACAATTGGATTTTTTATTGCTTTATCTTTATTTAAAATGTTTACATGCAAGGAAAAGAATTGGAAGAAGTTTGTACCACTTATTAGTTTTATAATTTTTATGACTATTTCAACTATTATTCAGTATTATAATCCGTCTTTTATTTTTACAGATATTATTTTTGCTACTATTATTTATATTATGTTTTTTACTATTGAAAATCCAGATGTTAAAATGCTAGAACAAATGGAACTTGCTAAAGAGGCTGCTGAGAAAGCTAATAGGGCTAAGACTGATTTCTTATCTAGTATGTCTCATGAGATTCGTACTCCTTTGAATGCTATTGTTGGTTTTAGTGATTGTATTATGGAAGCTAAAGATTTAGGAGAAGCTAAGGAGAATGCTAAAGATATTGTTAATGCTTCTCAGACATTACTTGAGATTGTTAATGGTATATTAGATATTTCTAAGATTGAAGCTGGTAAGTTAGAGATTGTTAATTCTAAATATAATGCGCTTGAGACATTTGAAGAACTTGCTAAGTTAATTACACCTAAGATGCATGAAAAAGGACTTGATTTTACTTATAGTATTGCACCCGATTTACCTACTACTTTGTATGGGGATCATGCTAATTTAAAGAAAATAGTTACTAATTTACTTAGTAATGCTTGTAAGTATACTGAACATGGTTATGTACATTATGAAGTAAATTGTGTTAATACAAATGATGTATCTAAATTAATTATATCTGTTGAAGATTCTGGACGTGGTATTAAAAAGGATGACGTTGATAAGTTATTTACTAAATTTCAAAGATTAGATGAAGATAGAAATACTACAATAGAAGGTACAGGGTTAGGTTTAGCAATTACTAAACAATTAATTGAATTAATGGGCGGTAAAATTATTCTTCATACTGTATATGGAGAAGGTTCTAAATTTACAGTTGTATTAAATCAAAAGATTGAGACTGCTGAAGTAGAAGAAAAGAAACGTGTTAAATCTACTTTGGATTTACATGATGTTCGTATTTTACTTGTTGATGATACTCCTTTAAATTTAAAAGTTGCGTGTAAATTGCTTGAGAAATATAATGCTAATCAAGTAGTTACTTGTGATAGTGGATTTGAGTGTATTGAAAGAATTGATCGTGGGGAAATATATGATTTAATATTATTAGATGATATGATGCCTAGAATGAGTGGAGTAGAAACTCTAAAAAAATTAAAAGAGAATCCTGATTTTAAAGTTCCAACGATAGCTTTAACAGCTAATGCTATTACAGGTATGAGAGAAAAGTATTTGGCTGATGGGTTTGATGATTATTTAGCAAAGCCTATTGAAAAAGATCAACTAATTCAAGTTGTTAATCAAATACTTGGTAGAAGTATAACTGAAGAAATTAATATCCAAGAAGTTAGGTCGAAAGCACCTTCTCCTGCTATACGTAGTGAAGTGGTAAATGTAGAGAATTTGGAAAAAAATCCTAAACCTGATATAATACCAGTAGAGGAGGATGTTCAAGAAATGCTAGGGGAAAAAGTTGAAAGAAATTATCATGAGGAAGATACTTTGCTAGATGAGACTCCAATACCGGTAGATGTAATTGAAGGTATTAATCCAAATCCAGAGGTTGATTTGGTACCAGTGGTTGATATTAATACACCTGAAGTTAAGACAGAAGGATATGATAGAACTTTCTTAGAAAAGAAAGGTGTAGATGTTAATCATGCGTTAGAATTACTTGGTGATATGGAAATGTATAATATGACTATTTCTGACTTTATGAAAGAAGTTGAGGATAAATGGAGTCGTATTGTTGAATATCGTGATAATAATAATATGCCAGATTATGCAATTGAAGTTCATTCGTTAAAGAGTGATTGTAAATATTTAGGTTTTATGAAATTAGCGGATATTGCTTATCAACATGAATTGAAGAGTAAAGAAAATGATTTGTTCTTTGTACAAGATCATTTTGCGGAACTTGAAGAAGAATATAAAAAAGTTCTTGAGATTGCTAAGGAATATGTAGAACATAATCCAGTGAGTGATGAATAAAGAGTACTGCTTTTACAGTACTTTTTGTATCTTCTCTTTTATTATTTTATAATTTAAGGTATAATAATATTAGTTTTTTAGGAGGAATTTTAATGGATTCAGATATTATGTTAGACAACAAAAATGTTCTTACAATGAAATTACTTCATTATTTCATTACTGAGAAGAATTATAATCCTATTATTCTTCAAGGGGTTGAGAATGAGATTTGGTTAGAGAACTTAGAAGAAGATTGTGAAGTAGTACGTATTGTTTCAGGATATATTCATAATGATGAACAATTTGATTTTGATGTTTTTAAGACAAAAAGAATTGTTAAGAAGATTAAGAAAAAGACTTTTTCTTTACATATGAATGTTATGAGTTTTTTCCTTGATTTAGGAGATAATGTTAAAAGAGAAATAAATGAAAGTCCAAAGTTAATGGCTATTAATGCTAAGAATGAAGAAGATATTACTAAAAGTGAGATGATTCAAAAGATGTTCCCAGATTTAAGTAAAAAAATGGAATATAGTGAAGATGGTATTGAGTTATTTGCTAAGATTACAAGTGATATTAATAAGCATAATAGAGAAGATGCTACTAGATTAGAAAATGTGTTTAAAGATAAGGGAACTTATATTACTTATTTTTTAATCGCATTAAATGTTATTTTATGGGTTGTTCCTTATCTACTTGGAAAAGATTATGAAATAGCTTTAACTTATGGAGTTCATGGACCAAGTATTCGTTTTGGACAATTCTATAGGATAATAACAGGGGCATTTATACATTCTGGGCCAGTTCATCTAGCGTTTAATTGTTATGCTTTATATATAATTGGTTCACAGATAGAAAATTATTTTGGTAGAATTAAATACTTATTAATTTATTTTTACTCAGCTATTATTGGAGCCTTGTTTTCTATGTCATTTAATGGAATAAGCGTTTCAGTAGGTGCTAGTGGGGCTATATTTGGTTTAATGGGAGCGTTACTATACTTTGGATATTATTACCGAGTATATTTAGGAAATGTCGTTAAGAGTCAGATATTACCAGTTATAGTGTTTAATTTAGCATTAGGTTTTTATTTTCAAAATGTTGATAATTTTGCTCATATAGGTGGATTAATAGGTGGAGCTATGATGGCTTTAGCTGTAGGAGTAAAGGATAAGAGCTCTATATTTGAAAAAGTAAATGGTTGGATAATAGTTGCTATTTTTACAGTGTTTATTGATTATATAGCTTTTGTGTATAGTGCTTGATAGGGTTGTATTTGATTATTACAAGTGATAAAATAAAGATAACTATATTAGTGAGGTGATTTGAATGCCACAAGAACAAACAAGTTTATTTAATATTCAGGAAATTGATTCTGAATTAACTAGAAAAATTGTAAATGAAGTTTATAAATCTTTAGAGGAGAGAGGCTATAACCCTACTAACCAAATAGTTGGTTATTTGATTAGTGGAGATCCTGGATATATTTCTAATTATCAAAATGCAAGAAATAAGATTCAAGAGATTGACAGAGCTAAAATAGTAGAAATTCTTTTAACAGATTTTCGAAATAATGGGAAATGAAATATTTAGGATTAGATTTAGGAAGTAGGACTCTTGGGATGGCTGTTAGTGACTCTACTGGTATGATTGCTAGTAATTATGGAGTTGTTAGACATCAAGAGGATTATGAATTGTTACTTACAAAAGTAAAAGAAATTGTTGAAGAATTAAAAATAGAGGCTATTGTATTGGGATTCCCTAAAAATATGAATAATACAATTGGCCCTAAAGGGGAACTTAGTCTTTGGTTTAAAAAGAGGTTAGAGGAATCTTTGTCTATACCTGTTTATTTGCAAGATGAAAGACTTTCTACAGTTAGTGCTACTAATGCACTTATTGAAGGTAATGTTTCTAGAAAAAACCGAAAAAAAGTAGTTGATAGTGTTGCGGCACAGATTATTTTACAGACTTTTCTGGATGGGAGGAAATTAGATGAAAAATAATACCTTTTCAATGTTAGATGAAAATGGTAAAGAGGTTATTTATAATGTATTATTTACTTTTGAAAATGATGAGACAAAAAAGAATTACATTGTATATACAGATAATGAAAAAGATAAAGAAGGTAATACACAAGTATATGCATCTATTTATAATCCAGAAGATCCAGAGAGTAGGTTAGAAGCAATTACTACAGACAAAGAATGGAAAGTAATTGAGACAATTTTAAATACTTTACAAGAAGAAGCTAAAAATAGTAAGGATGATAATGGAAATGATGAGCAGTAGCTCATTCTTTTTTCTGGAGGTATTATGGCGTTAGTAAAAAAGACTAGACCAAAACCATTTTTATTATTATTTATTATTCTTATATTGCTTATTATAATTGGGGCAGGTACTTGGATTTATTTAGTTAGTCCAGTAGAAAAAGGTAATAAAGAAGAAATAGAAGTTGTGGTTGAGAGTGGTTCTAGTACAAGTAAAATTGGTAAAATATTAAAAGATAAAGAATTAATTCATAGTGAATTATTATTTAAAGTATATATTAAATTAAATAATGTAAAGTCTTTAAAGGCTGCTCATTATCTTTTTACGAAGGATATGAGTTTAGAAGAAATAGTTAAAGTATTAGAAGAAGGTAGTACTTATAATCCTAATTTAGTAGTTATTACTTTTAAAGAGGGGTTACGTATTACTGATTATGCTAAAGTTATTGAGGAGAATACTAATCATTCTTATGATGAAGTTATTCAAGTTGTTAATAATAATACTTATTTAAAAACTTTAGTATCTAAATATTGGTTTTTAACTGATAGTATTTTTACAGGTGGAATATATTATCCACTAGAGGGATATTTAGTACCTAATACTTATCATTTTGATAACAAGGATGTATCTGTTGAAGAAATAATAGAAACTATGTTAGAGCAAATGAAAAAGGAATTAGAGCCATTTAAAAATGATATGGTCTCTAATCCACATTATTATTTAACTATGGCTTCTATTGTAGAATTAGAGGGTACAAATACAGATAATAGAAAAATGATTGTAGGTATATTTGAAAATCGTTTAAATTCTGGTATGAATTTAGGAAGTGACGTTACTACTTATTATGGATTACAAGTTCCTATGACTAGTGACTTAACAACTGAACAATTCGCAAGTATTAATCCGTATAACACTCGTAGTACGACAATGATTGGAAAAATGCCTGTTGGGCCTATCTGTAATCCAGGAATATCTAGTATAGAAGCTAGTGTTAAACCTACAAATAATGATTATTTATTCTTTGTAGCTGATAAGAATGGAAAGATATATTATTCTAAAACTAATAATGAACATGAGAAAAAGATTGCGGAAATAAAGGCAAACGGAGATTGGATTTGGTAAAATGATAAATGAAAATATAATAAAACAGATAAAAGATTATGCAGAACTTAATAATGTACCTATCATGATGGATGATAGTATGAGTTATATTATGAAATATATAAAAGATAATCATGTTAAATCTATATTGGAAGTTGGTACGGCTATTGGGTATTCGGCAATTATGATGTGTAGTGTTGATCCAAATGTATTTATTACTACAATAGAAAGAGATGAGAAAAGATATTTAGAAGCTCTTAAAAATATTAAGAAAACTAAATTAGAGGATAGAATTCAATTAATATATAATGATGCTTTAGAAGTAAAAGTAGAAGATAATTATGATTTAATTATTATAGATGCAGCTAAAGCTCAAAATCAAAAGTTTTTTGAGAGGTTTGAAAAGAATTTAAATCCTTATGGTACTATTATTACTGATAATATGGGCTTTCATGGATTGGTAATGCAAGAAAGTGATGAGATTAAAAGTAGGAACTTAAGACAATTAGTACGAAAAGTTAAGGATTATAAAGAATTCTTGGAAAAGAATATTCGTTATGAAACTACTTTTTTAGATATAGGGGACGGATTAGCAATTAGTAGAAAATTATGATTTAGAAAGTTTATAACTTTCTATTTTTCTTGTAATGATTTATAATATGAGGGAGGTGCTTTATGAAATTATTAGTGGAATGTTCTTCTAAAAGTGATTTATACACAGATATTGTGGATGGAATTATTTTGCCTTTAGAAGGATTTAGTGTTGAAAGTAAATGTTTTTTTACTTTAGAAGAAATTAAAAGTATTTCTAGTAATGTAAAGTGTGAAGTATTTGTAAAAGTTAATAAGAATTTTATGAATGAAGATATTGAGGGCTTAAAAAGAGTTTTATTAGAATTAGATAATTGTAATATTTCTGGTATATTCTTTTATGACTTGGCTGTTCTAGAGTTAAAAAATGAATTATCTTTAAGGGTTCCTTTAGTATGGAATCAGACTCATATGGTTAATAATTATAAAACATGTGATTATTATTATTCTAAAGGGGTTAAGTATGCTTTGCTTGGTAAAGAGATTACTTTAGAAGAGATTGTTGAGATAACAACTTTGAGTAAGATTTCTACTATGGTAGAAGTTGTGTCTAAACCGAGTGTGGCTTTTTCTAAAAGATTGTTAGTTACTAATTACTTTAAGGATTTAGGTAAAAAGGGGGATTCTTCTTTAACTATTCACGAGAGAGGCACAGATCAAGATTATGAATTATTTGAGAATAATGATGGGACTAGTTTCTTTTTAGATATTATTACTAATGGTACTGGTATTATAAGTGATTTATATAAAGCTTGTGTTCCTTACATTATTATGAGGGAGTATGGAATAGATTGTTTTAAGGAATTATTAGTTGATACTATGGAATATATAAAAGGTAAATGTATGGATAAGTCTTATATAGATAAATATAAAAAGTTAGGGGATAGTACTAATTTCTTCTTTAGAAAAACTATTTATAAGGTGAAGAAAAATGGATAAAGTTGAATTGTTATCTCCAGCAGGGGATTTAGAGAGATTAAAAGTTACACTTTTATATGGTGCTGATGCTGTATATATTGGGGGTCAAAATTATAGTTTAAGAGCAAATGCTTCTAACTTTAGTTTAGATGAAATTAGAGAGGGATGTAGTTTTGCTCATAAATTGGGGAAAAGAGTACATTTAACTTTAAATATAGTTTTTCATAATGAAGATATGGCTGAAGTAGAGAAATATATAAGAGATGTTGTTGATTGTGGTATAGATGCTTTTATTGTTAGTGATCCTTTTATTATTTCTTATATTAAAACTAATTATCCACAAGTAGAAGTACACTTATCTACACAAAACTCTACCAGTAATTATAAAGCTATTGAATTCTTTCAAAAAGAAGGAGTTGACCGAGTTGTATTAGCTCGTGAACTTTCTAAAAAACAAATTGCGGAGATTGTTAAAAAGAGTAAAGTAGATATAGAAGTATTTATTCATGGGGCAATGTGTACTTGTTTTAGTGGAAGATGTGCTTTATCAAATTATGTTACTAATAGAGATGCTAATAGAGGTGGCTGTGCTCAAGTATGTCGTTTTACTTTTAAAAATGGTAATGAAAAAGACTTTACTATGGCTTTAAAAGATATGAATATGGCTGAGTATATTAGTGATTTAATTGAAATTGGTGTTAAGAGTTTTAAGGTTGAAGGAAGAATGAGATCTTTATATTACTTAGCAACAGTAATAGGTGCTTATAGAGAGATTATTGATGGTTATTATAATAATTCTTTAACTGAAGAGAAAATGGCTATTTTAGAAGAAAGATTAAATAGAGTGGCGAATAGAGAAACATCTACTCATTACTTTGAAAAAGAAGCTGATTATACTGATCAATATTATTCTGGTAGAAGTGAGGTATCTAATCAAGACTATTTGGGACAAGTTATTGAATATAAAGATTCGTTATTAAAGTTTTATGAACGAAATTACTTTGAAGTAGGAGATTTAGTTGAAGTATTTACTCCTAGTGGGGAACATATAAATTTTGTAGTTAATGAATTATTTGATGAAGATATGAATCCTGTAGATGTTGCGAGACATCCTGATAATATTTATTATTTAAAAATGAATAGTGATGTAAAAATACCAGAATATTCTATGATAAAAATAATTAAGAGAAAATAGGAGGTTTGTATGAGTGTTTTTGATGAAGCTAAAAAGAACTTTTTAATGAAAGAAAATGGACTTAGTCCTTATGCTTGTCATAGTGAGGATGCTGTTCGTTTTAAAGAAATAGATGATGATATTAGACCTGCGTTTTATAGAGATGCAGATAGAATAATATTTAGTTTATCTTTTACTCGTTATCTTGATAAAACACAAGTTTTTATTCAGAACGATAATGATCATATTAGTAAGAGAATTACACATGTACAATTTGTTAGTAAGATTGCTCGTAATATTGGTAGAAGTTTAGGCTTAAATGAAGATTTAATTGAGGCTATTGCGTTAGGTCATGATATTGGGCATACTCCTTTAGGTCATCAAGGAGAAGAACTTTTAGATGAAATATCGCAAAGAGAATTAGGAGAACGTTTTTCACATAATATTCAAAGTGTACGACATTTGATGTATGTAGAAAATAATGGGGAAGGTTTAAATCTTTCTGTACAAGTTTTAGATGGTATTATGTGTCATAATGGGGAGATGTTAAGTTCACGTTATGAACCTCTTAAAAAGAGTAAAGAAGAGTTTTTAAAAGAATATGAAGATGCTTACTATAATTTAAAGAAATCACGTAAGAATAGGCCTATGACTTTAGAGGGGTGTGTAGTTAGAATCAGTGATATTATTGGTTATATTGGGCGTGATATTGAAGACGCTATTATGATTGGTAAAATTAAGTGGGAAGAGATTCCTAAAGAAATAAGATCTGTACTTGGTACTACTAATCGTGATATTATTCATACAATTAATTTAGATATTATAGAAAATAGTATGGGTAAACCTTATATTGAGATGAGTCCTAAAGTATACAAGGCTTTATTTGCTTTAAAGAAATTTAATTATGAGCATATATATCAATATAGTTTAACTGCAGATGAAAAGGCTTATTACCGAGAAGGAATGAATAGAATTTTTGCACGTTATTTGGATGATATTGAAAAAGAAAATAAAAAAAGTATTATTTATAAGATATTTTTAAATGATCAATCTAAAGAGTATATGGATAACACTCCTAATAAGCGTAAAGTAATTGATTTTATTGCGGGAATGACAGATGAGTTCTTTATTAAAGAAATTAAAAAGAAGTAGGTGTTTATGGTTTTTGGTGACGATTTAGATATTATACGTAATAAAATGAAAAATAATGTAGATAGTTTTAAACTTAATGATTTTTATAAATTAGATAAGGCAAAGGCATTAATGGTTATTACACCTAATCAATTGATTATTACTGAGGTTCGTTCACATAATATTGGATTAAAAGCTATTAGTTATCTTTTATATGGGAAACATGCTAGATGTGAGACCTATAGTATAGTGGTTAGACTTGATTCTAACGGGGATAATAAACTTTTTATACCTATATTTCCATCTGGCTCAATTAGCTCTTTTCAAGCTAAAGTTTTTTCTTTTTTCTTTGAACAGTTAAAAAATTATTCTGATAAAATTGGGTTTCTTAATCCTAGTTGTGGTAGAAATGGGCTTTATGAAGAAGTTAAAACAGCTTTTGAAGAAAAAAATATTGATGAGGCGGTTACTTTAATAGATGAAAGAATTATTTCTTATACTGCGGATGAGTGGTATAAAAAGAGCAAAATTGCTTGATTTTTTAGGGAGTTTATGCTATAATATGTCTACTTTTCTTGAAGAGATATTTTAGATAAAATACTATTGAAAAAGATAAAAATGTATGATACACTATGGCAAGTTGAGTCTAGTTAACTCATACACTATTAATTATTATTGAGGTGATAAAAATGGGAAATAAAAATACAGTATATTTAACCCAAAATGGTTTAGATGAATTAAAGAAAGAGCTAGATTTATTAATTAATGTTCGTAGACCTGAAAATGTTCAAGCTATTAAGGAAGCTAGAAGTTTAGGAGATTTATCTGAAAATGCTGAATATGATGCGGCTAGAAATGAACAGGCACAAATCGAAGCTCGTATTAAACAATTAGAAAAAATGTTAGAGAATGTTTCTATTATTTCAGAAGTATCTACAGATAAAGTAGGTATTGGTAATACTGTATCTATTAAATATGTTGATGACGATGAAGAAGATGAGTATAAAATAGTAGGAAGTCAAGAAGCCGATCCTTTTGCTAGTAAGATTTCCAATGAAAGTCCTATTGCACAAGCTTTATTTGGTCATAAAGTTGGAGATATTGTTACTGTACAAAGTCCAAATGGTAGCTACGAAGTTGAAATTATTGAAATTAATTAATATAGTTAATAACTTATTCTTGGGAGTAAGTTATTTTTTTTTGTGTTTCAGTCTTTTCTATTTAAAAAAAATACGATATACTTAAATAGGATTAGAATAGGGGAGTGTGTATTCTATGATTATTCGTAAGCCGTATGCTTTTTTAATTAAGAATTTTAGAAAAATACATATATTTTTACTATTACTTAGTTTATTTGTAGCATATATGTTAATAGATGTTAATTCATTTGTTAGTGAGTTTATGCGTATTGAAGTTTATGATGCTTATAGGAATCCTATTTCTCATCATATTACAATTTTTCTTTTACTGGCTATTTTATTGCTGGTAATTGGTTGTGCTGCTTTATTATTTTTATTAATTCATAAGAAGAAGCCTTGGAAGGTATATCTTTTACCATTAATTGAATATTTAGTATTATTCTTTGTTTTAATGATGATTAGGAATTTCTTTATTGGTTATACTTATGATATAAATTCTGCGGATTTACGAATGTCTAGAGACTTATTAGTTATATTTTTACTTGGACAGATTCCAACTATAGGTATATTTATTATGCGTATATTTGGTCTTGATATTAATAAGTTTCAATTTAATATTGATGAAGAGTTTTTGGAACTTAGTGAAGAAGATAGAGAAGAAGTTGAAATAGGACTTAATATTGATAAGAATAGTTTTATTCGTTTTTATAAGAGAAATGTTAGATATTTTAAATATTTTTATTTGGAACATAAGAGGATATGTCTTACTATTTTATTTGCTGTTTTGGCAGTTTGCTGCTACAGGTTATATGTTTTTGTTTTTATTGTTAATCGTAGTTATTCTGAGGGTGATGTTTATCATGCCAATGGTTATACTTTTATAGTTAATGATGTTTATTATACGGATAAAGATTATAAGGGAAATGTTGTTGAAAATGGTAGTAGCTTTGTAGTTGTAAATTTAACAATGAGAAATAATTCTTCTCCTCGTACTATTTATTTAGAGAATTTCCATCTTAAGAACTCTGATTTAGATTATGTTACTACTCGTAAAACATATGCTAAAGAGTTTCAAGATTTAGGAGATGCGTATGAGTCTACTAGTAAATTACAAAAGGATGAAGTATTAAACTGTATTATTATTTATAAAGTTCCTAGAGAACTTAAAAAGAATAAGTTTGTTTTGTATTATCAAGAAAAAGGTGGATATTTAAGAAAAATCAAATTAAAGGTTAAAGATCTTTCTGTAATATCTAATTCTGTGGAATTAAAGATGGGGGACGAAATGCCTTTAGGTATACAAAGTAAGGATGATACTATAGTTTTTGATTATTATGAGGTTACTGATTCTGTTGATTATACAGTTAAGGAATGTCGTAATGGTAATTGTGTTTATAGAAAGTATGATTTTAATGCTGATGGGGATTATAAAATCTTAAAAATAGAGTTTAGTTCTGATGTTTATGAGGCAAAAAATATGATTGACTTTTTAAAGAACTATGGTAAACTTATTTATAAGGATAGTAATGATGATGATGAGGTTGTAGAATATGTAAATCCTATAGGGAAGAACTATTGTGGAAAGAATATTTTTATGAAAGTTCCGGTTGAATTAGAGAGCTCTGGGGACATTCGTTTTGAATTTTCTATTAGAGACAAAAAGTATATTTATAAGATAGCTTAGGAGGCATTATGAAGAAGAAAAAGGTTAGTAAGCGAAATGTGAAATCTATTATTACGGCAGTAATAGTTTTTTGCTTTATATGGTTTTTGATTGTGGCACCTATGATTACTTTTCATAAAAATGAAAAATTATTGACTGAGGCGGCAAAGAGATACTTTGAATTAAATAGTAATCTTTTACCTACTGGTGAGAGGGTTAAGACAGTTGATTTAAGTACTTTATATCATCAGTCTTATATAAAACAAGATTTATATGTACCTTATACTAATAAAACTTGTTCTTCTGAAAAGAGCTGGGTAAAAGTTAAAAGAGTTAATGGTGAATACCGTTATTATACTTATTTAGAGTGTGGGCTTTTATCTTCTACAGTGGATCATAAGGGTCCTGAGGTTACCTTAAATGGTGATGCTGAAATTAAAGTTGGCAAGGGAGAAGAATTTAAAGACCCAGGAATTAAAAGTGTAGTTGATAATGTAGATGGTAAAATGGATACTTCTAAAGTTTCAGTTAAAAGTGATGTAGATACTTCTAAGGTTGGTACTTATGAAGTTAGTTATACAGCATATGATCATTTAAATAATAAAACTACAGTTACTAGAAGAGTATCTGTTGTACAAATGCTTTACAATACTGTTAAAACTGAATTGAATAATGCTAGTAATTATATTGGTGATCCTGGTAATAACTATTTAAGACTTTCTAATATGTTATTTAGAGTTGTTGGAGTAGATGAAGACAAAGATGTTATCATTGTATCTGATGAAGATGTTGCTAATGTTAGTTATTCTAAAATAGATAAATGGTTAAATTACTATTATGAACAATTAAATGATACTACTAAGAAAATGATTATTGAAAAGCCTTATTGTAATATGAGTGTTAGTGAGAGTGCTTTAGATACTACACAATGTAATTCTTATACTAAGAAGAAAAAAATATATATTCCTTCAGTAGTAGATGTTAATAAAGCTGAATCCCTTGGAAGTAACTTTATGAAAGCTTATACAATGTCTTGGGTTGCTAATAATAAAGACAATGATGAAGCTTATGTAACGAGAAATATTTTCTTTGGTGATGATTATGGAAAGAGTTTCTTACCTTATAATATAGATTATAATTATGGGGTAAGACCAATGATGACTATTTCTGGTGAATCATTAATTATTTCTGGAGATGGTACTGTTGATAATCCATATACGTTCGGAGATACTGAAAGAGCCAAAGGCGGAGATTTGGTAAATACTCGTTTTATGGGAGAATATTTATCTATAGATGGTTCTTTATATAGAATTATTTCTACAGAGAAAGATGGTACTACTAAAGTTATTTCTGAGTTTACTTTAACAAGTAATGCTGGTGATGTTACTTGTATGGCTAATAAAGATGAAAGTATAATTACTTATGATCCTAAAGATAAAAATAGTGTAGCTTACTTTATTCAGAATAAAGCTAATGAATATGTTGAGACAAAATACTTTGTTTCTCATGAAGTTGAAGTTCCTGTTTATAAAAAAGGAATTATATATGGAACAGAGAGTTCTACAAAGAAATATACATTATTATTAAGCGCACCTAATATGTTTGAAATGTTTAGTGCTCAACCTCAACGCAGTCAAAGTGCTCACTCATATTGGTTAAATAATACATCTTCTGTTGAGAGAACTGCTGGCGCTATATATAATATTGGAGTTCCTTTAAATGAAACTATTAATAATTCAGAAGCATTAGGTATAAGAGTTGTTGCCTTTGTTAAGAAAAAATCTGCTATTTCTAGTGGTAAAGGTACAATTAATGAACCATATATTGTTCAATAAATAAGAAAGTGAGATTGATGTAACATGAGTTCTAAAAAGAAGAGAAATAGTAAAAAAGGCAAGACCTTAATAATGGAAACTATTGCTGGATTTATTATTATAATATTGATTTTATTATGGCTACTCGGTTCTAAATTAATGGGTGGAGGTAAGACAGTTTATAAGATTGAACCTAGAGAAAGTAATATTTCGACTGTTAAATTAAGTGATGATTCAGGGTTTGATACTATAGGTTGGTTGAGAGTACAAGGTACTAGTATTGATTATCCTATTATTCAAGCTGTTGATGATGTTGAAAAAGATTTCCCCGTTGAATTAGAAAGTTTTGTATGGTCACTAAATTATGATAATAAATATCATAATAGAATTCGTGTTAGTGGACATAATATATTTAATCTTTCGTCTCATCCTGAGTTACATTCTGATTTGTTTACTAGATTTGAAGAATTAATGGATTTTGTTTATTATGATTTTGCTAAAGAAAATCAACATATTCAACTTACAATGGATGGTAAAGATTATATTTATAAAATATTTATGGTAGGATTTGTTCCTTCTACTGAAAAGTCAATGTTCCCAATGGGGGATGATTACTCTAGTAAAGATATGAAAACTTATTTAGATATATTTAAAAAATATAATTTTTATGATTATGATATAGATGTATCTAATGATGATTATATTATTACGCTTAGTACATGCACAAGGTTCTATGGAATTAATAAAGATGTAGAACTTTATGTATTAGGACGTCGATTGAGGGATGGAGAAGAAGCTACTAGCTATTCAGTTTCAACAACCGATGTATATAAAGAAATTGAAAATATATTGAAAGGTGATGAGAATGATGAAGAAAATGACATGTAAAAGAATTTTGGGGTTATTCTTTGTGATAATGGCTATTTTAGTAATTCCTAAATCTGCTATGGCTCTTGATCGATGTGAAGCGTTTAAAAAAGAAATAAAAAGTACTTTAGCTGATCGTTATGGTGTTTCTGTTTCTTATGATGCAGATGCTGACTTGATAACTATTTCTATGAATCCTAGTAGTCAAGTTGCAAATATTAAAAATAATCTTAAATTTAAATTAACTACTGTTAGTGAGGAGAATAATGATAGGAGTTATCCTGCTTCTAATGGTTCATTAGATAGTTATTTTGTTAGTAGTAATGAATTGACTATTAATCATCCTATTGTTTTAAAAAATATTCTTCCTGGATTTGTAAATTATAATTTTACTATAGAACCAGATGGATATATTGATCCTATATTTCAGGAAAATTGTCCTGATGCGTATTCAATTGAATATTATATAAAGTTATCATTACAAATTGGTGGTAAAGCTAGAACAATACCTATTAATATTCCAGATGAGGATCCAGGTGATGATTCAATTAATGTTCCTGCTTCTTTTGTAGATTGTTCAAATTATAAGACAACTACTCAAGTTGGATCTTTTGCGTATAATTTCTGTTATGCTAAAGAGCATGCTTCTAAATCATATACATTTGATTCAGCACATAGTTCTTATACTAAATTAAAGGGTACTGGAAAGTCTGAAAGTTTCGTATGTGATGCTTTTGTTGATTCAGAGAGAGTATCTGGAATTTATTCAGTAGCTAATACTAAGTATTTGTATGGGTCTATTTCAAATACTATAAAAGGTGATCCTGTTTCTTGTACAACTAGTTGTGAAGAGGCAGTTACAGTTGAATATGATGCACCAGTTGCTTCTAACGCTGGTATGTGTTTCTCTTATACTGTAAGAGTTACAAGTAGAGTTAATTGTTCTCCTGGTGAGGCTCCTCCTCAACCAACTAAACCAGCTTCTATTTGTACTCCAACTCCACAGTGTGTTCACTCTGAAGGTTGGGTATATACACAGGCTGGTCCAAGTGAAGACTTTGATGCTTGTATTTATTCTTGTGATGGTGGTAAATATACTACTAAATGTTCTACTAAGTGTTATAAAAAAGTTTATGGAGTTTCTTCTAGTGTTAAATCAGGAAGTAATGATCTAATTGATTTTGCTAATGTGGCAGAGCAAATTGCAAATTATGATGTAAAAGAGACTGATTTATCTAAAAAAGGTCAAGGTAAATACGTATGTAATAAAAATACTAAGGTTATTACATGGTCGCCTGATAATATTATGGCTAGATGGTATCTTGAAAATGAATGGCATTGGAGAGATGATTACAAGTGTGTTAAAGATGCTTCTCAAGGTGGTGGAATTGTTTCACTATGTAGATGTGATGCTACTTGTTCTTGGATTGGATGTAAAGGTAATGTGTATATAAATCAAGCAGAAGCTGAAGCTGATTATAAAAAGAATATGGAAGTATATAGAAGAATTAAGAGTAAATGTACTGCGGCAGCTACTTGTAATACAACTCAAGCAACATTTGATATGAATATTAATTACTCTTATACGAAAAAAAGTAAGACATATGAAAAAACTATTTATTTCCCATATAATGGTCAATCTGATACAAAAGATACAATTGAATATGGTAAACCTACTAAAGGTTCTGTAGATTGTTCAAGTGAACGTATAAAGAATTCAACTATTATTTCATCTGATGGATGCTATACATGTGGTGATGGTTCTCTAGACTTAACTAAGTTTGGTCAAAATTATTATCAAACTAAATGGGGATTCCCTGGTACATGGATTAGTAATAAGAGTAATATTATTTCTTATGAACCTATAGAAGAAAGTAGTTTTGTTAATCATTCCTTCTGTATGCCATTTAATGCAATAGATGTTAACTCAAGATGGTGGATTTACTATTATGCTAGAGTTTATGGTAATGATGAAAGATTTGCATTTAATGATGAAGAATATTTAAGTAAAGTTCCTACATGTAATGGTTCTACGACTAAAGAAGATGTTACTTGTACTTATGCTGATGTTCCTGAGAAGTTTACAGGTAATATTGATTATAATATCCATGCTAAAACTACTGAGTTTGGATACTTTGGATGGAATATTGATATATCTTGTTTCTATGCTTTAAATCGTAATACTGTAGATGTTTGTGGTAATGAATGTATTGATAAGAAGGCTGAAAAACGTTATGAAATACATGCTGTTGATTTATCTAATCCATTCCCAAGCCCAGATGGTGCTGTATTATCTGATCCTTCAACAACTGGTAGTAGCGCTGGATTTAACTGTACTAAATATGCTAATAATGTAATGAAAGATCCTCATTATACTTCTCAGCCAGGTAGATATTTCAAATGGGTGCAATCAACGGCATATGATGTTTATTCTCCTAAGTACGTAGATTATAGAGTTTATTTAACAAAACAGAAGATTAAACGATTAAGGGCTTCTAAACATAAGTATACTGATTTTGATGGTGAATATGTTGTTGATAGTGTTGTTAATTATAAGAGTCCATTATTTAGAAATGGTGGATTGCTTTCAGATAGTCAACACCCTAATGACGAGGCATTGAAATGTAATAATATGGTGAACTGGCAATCTTCTGAATGTCAAACATTTGATGATGTAGGGGAGGAATAATAATTTATGAATAAAGGTATGTTAACAGTAGGAATTATCTTACTAAGTGTAATTGCTTTACTTCTTATAAATGTCTTAACTAATTTTTCTACAGGTAGTGAGTTAGATTATTATTTAGTTAAAGAAACGGCAGATGCTGCGATGGAAGATGCAATTGATATGACTTATTTAAGAACGTGTGGTTTATATAGAATCGATAAAGAGAAGTTCGTAGAGAACTTCATTTAT
>CACZGA010000016.1 GCA_902780585.1 uncultured Erysipelotrichaceae bacterium
GCATATGTTAATATTATTTATGGTTGTGATAAGTTTTGTACTTATTGTATAGTTCCTTACACTAGAGGTAGAGAAAGAAGTAGAAAAAAAGAAGATATTTTATTAGAAATAGAGCAATTAATAAAAGATGGTTATAAAGAAGTAACATTATTAGGACAAAATGTTAATGCTTATGGTAAAGATTTATATGATGATTATAATTTAGGTGATTTACTAGAAGATATTGCGAAATTAAATATTCTTAGAATTCGTTTTATGACCTCTCATCCTTGGGATTTTACTGATAAAATGATTGAGGTAATTGGAAAGTATCCTAATATTATGCCTAGTGTTCATTTGCCTGTACAAAGTGGTTCTAGTCGTATTTTAAAACTTATGGGTAGAAGATATACTAGAGAGAGTTATTTAGAATTATTTCATAAGATGAAAGATATGATACCTAATGTTAGTATTTCTACAGATATTATTGTAGGATTTCCTGGTGAGACGGAAGAAGATTTTTTAGAGACTATGAGTTTAGTCAAAGAATGTCAATATGATAATGCTTTTACTTTTATTTTTTCCGCAAGAGAAGATACACCGGCTTGTAGATTAGAAGATAATACTTCTTTGGAAGAAAAAGAAGAGAGATTACAAAGACTTAATGAAGTTGTTAATTCTATATTTTTGGAGAAACATAAACTAATGATAGGAAAAGAAGTTAAGGTAATGGTAGAAGGAGTTAGTTCTAAAAAGAATCAATATTATGGATATAGTGAGACTAATCAATTAATTAATTTTACTAGTAAAAATAAATTACAAGCTGGAGATATTGTTCCTGTAAAAATAAAGGACGCTAAGACATGGAGTTTAGATGGAGAAAGTTAAGAAGAATTTAGAAGAAGTAGTTGCGGCTATAAAGAATAGTAAGGAATATCAAAATTGTGTAAGAATAAAAAAACAAATGAATGATAATCCACTTATTTGTGAAAAGATAAATAAAATAAAAAAACTTCAAAAAGAAGTTGTTAAGAGTGGTTATGATAAAGATATAAAAAAAGAGTTAGATCTTCTTGTTGAAGAGTTGGAAAGTATTCCTATTTATGTAGTATATACTCAGAATTTAGAAATTGTTAATCAAAAGATTGACTATGTAAGAGATTCTTTAAATGATTACTTTAAAGAGTTATTTGAAAAAGATACTAATATTTAGTATCTTTTTAGTATTTCTAATATTTCTATACAAGATTTATCTATATAGTCTTTTATTTCATTGAAATTAAGACTATAGGTTTTTTCTGTTTTAGAATTTTCAATAATTAATCCAGCTTTATTTATTAAAATATCTAAATGATTAACTGGTATTTCTCTAAAATATATTTTTGGTGGTGTGAATTCTTCATAGAAAAGAGATAAATCTAAGTCATATTCATCAATTAATAGTTTATTTAGGTTAGTATAGTCTGAATAAAGTAGTTTTCTTATTTCATCTTGAGTTGTTTCTATTGAGGTACCATTTTTTAAAGTAATAATATTACCATTTATATATTTTGGTAGAAATTCTTCATTCCATATTACATCAGCAACTAGATGGGTAAAATATCCTAAAGTAAAATCATGGTATTTAAAAGTAGGATATCTTTTTATAAATAAATTTATATTTGGGGTTTCATTTGGTGAATTAATTAAGAAATGAGATTCTTCTTTTGATTCACCAATTTGTTTAGATATATCTGGGGCAATGGCACCTAAGTAAAAGTCTTTTTCATTATTTATGTCTAGTTGTTCTCTTAACTTTTTAGCTATTGCGAGATGGATGACTGTTGATGCCATAGTAACTCCTCCTTATTCTATGATTATTATAGCATGTTTTTTTTGTTTTGGTACTTCTATATTTATAAAAATGAATGGTGTTAACAAAAATATGTTGACATTTGTTTTTCTTTTTATTATAATATTAGTGTATTTAGAAATGGAGGGATATTAAATGGCTGTAAAAATTAGATTAACAAGAATGGGAGCTAAAAAGAAACCTACTTATAGAATAGTTGCTACTGATTCTCGTCGTCCAAGAGATGGAGAATATTTAGAGTTAATAGGAACTTATTCACCTTTAGTTGAAGAAGTTAAAATTAATGAAGAAGTTGCTTTAAAATGGTTAAAGAATGGAGCAACTCCTACTGATACCGTTCGTAATTTATTTAGTAAAGTAGGAATTATGAAGAAATTTTCTGATTCTAAGAAGAAAGGTAATTAATTATGAGTTTGGTAGAATTAACAGAGGAGATTGTTAAATCATTAGTTGTTCATAAAGAAGGCGTTAGTGTAAAAGAATTTCCAACAGAAGAAGAAAATGTTGTTTTAATTCAAGTAATGGTTGAAGAAGATGATATGGGTAGAGTTATTGGAAAAGAAGGACGTACAGCTAATGCTATTCGTACTTTAGTGCAAGCTAGTAGTGCTTTGAATGATAATAAGTATGTTAAAATTGATATAGATAAATTTTAATATAAAAGTGAAGTTGTAAATAAGACAATTTCACTTTTTTCTTTTGGTAAATGGGGTTTCTTTTTTATGGTAATTGTTATATAATTTAGTATGAGGTATTGTTATGAAAGATTTGTTAATACCAAACCATGTTGGAATAATAATGGATGGAAATGGTAGATGGGCTCAAGAGAGAGGACTTCCTAGAACAATGGGTCATAAACATGCTACAGGAACATTAAAGAAATTATGTGTTCATATGGTTGATTTGGGTGTTCATTATTGCTCTATATATGCTTTTTCAACTGAGAATTTTAAAAGGGAAAAAGCAGAAGTTGAGTTTTTAATGAATTTGTTTATTACTTTTTTTAATAAAGAAATGGATTATTTAAAAAAGAAAAATGTAAAAGTTATTTTTTCGGGTAGAAGAGAACCATTGCCTGAAAAAGTATTAGAAGCAATGGATGATATAGTTAAAGAAACAAAAGATAATACGGCTTTAACATTAAATGTTTGTTTAAATTATGGTTCACATGCAGAGATTGTTGATATGACAAAAAAGATGTGTGAAATGTATAAAGATGGGGATATTACTTTAGATGATATTACAGAAGAATTTATAGAGAAAAATCTGTATCAAGATTTGCCACCATTAGATTTTGTTATAAGGACTAGTGGTGAATTAAGGCTTAGTAATTTTATGATGTATCAAGCTAGTTATGCAGAGTTTTATTTTCCTAAAGTATATTTTCCTGATTTTAATAATGAAGAATTTGATAAAGCGTTATTAGTTTTTAATAAAAGAAATCGTAGATTTGGAGGTACTAAATGAAAACTAGAGTTTTAAGTGCTATTGCGATAATTGCAATATTTGTACCATTTTTAATAATAGGTGGATATCCTTTTACGGGGCTTGTGACTATTCTTAGCTTATTAGGATTATATGAATTATTAAAGGTTAGGGAAAGTAGAAAAAAGTTTCCTACTTTATTAAAGATAGTGGCATATTTATTGACTGTTTATTTTTGTTTATATAATACGGGGTCTATTGAATATTCTAATTATATTGATTATAGAGTTATTTCTTTAATTATCTTTGTGTTTTTATCACCTATGGTTTTTATTAATGATACCAAGAAATATAACTTGAATGATGCTTTGTTTTTAATAGGATCGGTGTTATTTATTGGATTTAGTTTTAATTTGATTATTATTACGCGTAATTATGATTTAATTTATATTTTATATTTATTGATTATTACAACAATAACAGATACTTTTGCGATGTTTACAGGTATGATGGTTGGTAAACATAAATTATGTCCTAAAATTAGTCCAGGTAAGACTATTGAAGGTTTAATAGGTGGAGTTTTAATTGGTACTTTTGTGGCTAGTGCTTATTATAATACTGTAATTAGTCCACATGCTCCATTGGTGTTTGTTATTATGTTAACATTGGTTTTATGTTTAATTGGGCAATTAGGAGATTTAATATTTTCAACTATTAAAAGATATTATGGGGTTAAGGATTTTTCAGAGTTAATTCCAGAACATGGAGGAATATTAGATCGTTTTGATAGTTTAATATTTGTTATTTTAGCGTATATTATTGTACATGGTATTTTATAGGAGGGATTTTTTTGACAGTTATTATTAATTTACTTCTATTTGTTTTAATATTAGGAGTTATTGTTTTTGTACACGAATTTGGACACTTTATTTTTGCAAAGATTACGGGTGTTTATGTATATGAGTTTGCTTTGGGTATGGGGCCTAAGATTTGGGGCTTTACTAAAGGAGAAACTGAGTATAATTTAAGAGCAATTCCAATTGGGGGATTTTGTCAGTTAGCGGGAGAAGACTTAGATGATGATGATGATAAGAATGTTCCAAAGAATAGAAGATTACAGGAAAAAAATGCTTGGCAAAGATTTTTAATTATGGTTTTTGGACCAATGAATAATTTTATTTTAGCAGTAGTATTACTATTCTTTATTGCACTTGTATGGGGTGGCTCTACTATGAAGCCAGTTATTTCAACTATTGAAGAGGGTTCAGCTGCAGAAGCTGTTGGTATGGAAGCTGGAGATACAATTCTTTCTATTAATAAGCATAAGATTGTTACTAGTGATGATATTTCTTTATATTTTGCAGTTGCTAAAACCGATAAGAAACAAACTATTATAGTAAAAAAAGAAAATGGGTCTAAAGTTACTTATAAAGTTAAGCCTAAAAAAGTATTAGAAGATGGTAAAGAGGCTTATCGTTATGGTATTGGTATTCAACAAGAAAAAACAAAAGGATTTATTAATGCAATTAAATTTACTTTCAAAAAAACAGGATCTATATTTAAGCAAATGTTTGTTACAGTTGGATATTTATTTACAGGTGGAATTCGTCTAAATCAATTATCTGGACCGGTTGGGATATATTCTGTAGTTGGGCAACAAAGAACTGGGGGAGTTGCTAATATATTGTATTTAATGGCTTTCTTGAGTATTAATGTTGGATTTATTAATTTACTTCCAATTCCTGCTTTTGATGGGGGACATATATTGTTTATAGTAATTGAACTTATTAAAGGGTCTCCAGTTAATCCAGATATCGAGAATAAGATACATACTGTTTTCTTAATATTATTGATGTTGTTGATGCTTATTATTACTTTTAATGATGTTTTAAGATTATTTAATTAGTATTAATAGCGGGGTGATATATTGGTTATTTTTGTTATTTTAGTTTGTATAGTGTTAGCTTTTACGATAGTAGTATCTTTATATTTAGATAAGAAAACTAACCAAAATTATTTAGTTACAAAGCAGAATTTAGCAGATGATGTTGATGTGCTTTTTAAAGAAGAAGAATAAAAAGAAAGGAAAGATGATATTATGAATGTTAATTTAGTAATTATTGTAATTATTGTTATTATAGTATTGTCTTTTATTGTGGGGCTTGTTTTAAAGCGCAATTATAAAAAAGGATTAGTTTTACTAAATACTACTATTATTCCTAGTATTGGAAAAGATAGAACAACTATACCTCAGAATAATAGTACACCTGTTATGGTTGAAGCAAAAAAAATTGAATCAGAAAAAGGTTCGGTTGTTGTTTCACCACAAATTGGGGCTATTCAAAATTCTCCTGTTGTTGTACCAAATTCTGTTCCACAAGTAGTTCCTATTAACGAGACTCCTACTGTGTCTACTCTTATGCCGGCTGTGGCACCTGTTGAAAGACCAGCTTTTGTGCCAGAGACGATTCCTGTTATACCAGTCGAAAAACCTATTATTCCTACGCCAGTGCCAATGGAAGCTCCTGTTGAAAGACCGGCTTTTGTACCGGAGGCTATACCCGTTGCACCAGTAGAGGAACCTATTATTCCTACGCCAGTGCCAGTAGAAGCACCTGTTGAAAGACCGGCTTTTGTACCAGAAGCTATACCTGTTGCACCAGTAGAGAATGCTGTTACTCCTACACCTATGCCAGTAGAAGCACCTGTTGATAGACCGGCTTTTGTACCGGAGGCTATACCTGTTGCACCAGTAGAGGATGCTGTTGCTTCGGAGGAAGAGTCTTTTACACCGGAGTCTATTCCGGTTATTGCTTCAGAACTTATCTCTAATGAGAATGACGTTGAAAATAATACGGAGATAGAGACAACTATTTCTAATCCACTTATACCTTTGGATATTCCAATGGTTTCTATTGATGATACTATGCCAAGAATTGAGTTTGTGGATAATTCATCTACTAATGAACCTATTTTGATACCTATGGATGTGGAAAAAGAAAAAAAAGGTATTGTATTTGATTCTCCTGATGAAATATTAGATTTGTTACCTGATGATGGAGATAATACAGATTTAAAATAATAAGAAATATACAATTATATTTCTTTTTTTTGTATAATATTATTGAGGGAGGTGATATTTTGACAGTTGGTGTATTGGTGGAGATTTCTAATAAAAGTGTTGATAAAATATTTGATTATAATGTACCTAGTTCTTTAGAAAGTAAAATACAAGTTGGTGTCAGAGTATCTGTTCCTTTTGGTAAAATGATATTAGAAGGCTTTGTTTTAGAAATAAAGGATTCTGCTGATAGAGAGTTAAAAGATATTTTAGATGTAGTTGATGATGATATTGTATTAAATGATGAATTGATTGAACTAGGAAAAGAAATTAAAAGAAGGACTCTTTCTCCTTTGATTAGTTGTTATCAAGTGATGCTTCCTAAAGCTTTAAAAGCTAAGAGTGGTAGAGATATTTCTATTAAGTATGAGTCGGTTTATTCTCTTAATACTATTGATTGTAATGTGTCATTTAATTCTACTCAAAAACAAATAATTGATTTAATTAAAGAGAAGGGTAAAGTATCTAGAAGGGAATTAGTTAATATTTCTCTTAGTAGTTTACAAACATTAATTAAGAAAAATATATTAATAGAAGAAAAAGTTGAACAATATAGATTACATTATAATACTTCTTTGTTAGAGAAAAAGAAATTAACTGTTGAGCAGAGTGAAGTTGTTAATTCAGTTATAGCTTCTTCTCCTAATTGTTTTTTATTATATGGAGTTACTGGTTCAGGAAAAACAGAAGTTTATATGGAGATAATTGATTATTATTTATCTTTAGGAAAAAGTAGTATTTTACTTGTACCAGAGATTAGTTTAACCCCCCAAATGATTGAGAGGTTTCAAAGAAGATTTGGGGATAGGATTGCGGCTCTTCATTCGGGGCTTAGTGATGGAGAAAAGTATGATGAATGGAGAAGAATAGCAAGAGGAGAAGTTTCTATTGTTATTGGGGCACGTAGTGCAGTTTTTGCACCTCTTAAAGATATTGGAATTATTATACTTGATGAAGAACATAGTGATTCTTATAAGCAGAGTGATGCTAATCCTAGATATCATGCTAGAGATATAGCTTTACTTAGGGCTAAGAGTCATAATTGTTCGGTTTTACTTGGTAGTGCTACACCTTCTTTAGAATCTATGGCTAGAGCGGAAAAAGGTGTATATAAATTATTGCGTTTACCTAATCGTGTTAATGGTAAGAATTTACCTAAAGTTATAATAGTAGATATGAATGAGGCTTTTAAGAAGACTAAGGGGCATTTTTCTAATGATTTATTAGAGAGTATCAGAGGATGCCTTTTACGAGGAGAACAAAGTATTTTACTTTTAAATAGAAGAGGATATGCATCTTTTGTAACTTGTAAGAATTGTGGTTTTACTTTTAAATGTCCTAATTGTGATATTACACTTACTTATCATAAGAGTAGTAATACGTTAAGATGTCATTATTGTGGTTATGGTGAAAAAGGTTATAACGAATGTCCTAAATGTCATGAGAAGGGGCTTAATAATTTGGGCATTGGTACACAAAAAATAGAAGAGGAATTAAAAAAATATATTCCTGAGGCTAGAATACTTAGAATGGATTATGATACTACTAGTAAAAAAGGTATGCATCTTAAAATGATAGAGTCTTTTAAGAATCATGAGTATGATATATTGCTTGGTACACAGATGGTGGCGAAGGGGCTTGATTTTGCGAATGTAACATTAGTTGGGGTTATTAATGCGGATACTTCTTTAAATATACCGGACTTTAGAAGTGGAGAAAATACTTTCTCCTTGCTCAGTCAGGTAGCAGGTAGAAGTGGTCGTAGTGAAAAAGAAGGAATAGTTATTATTCAGACTTTTAATCCTGATCATTATGCAATTTCTTATGTACAAAAGCATGATTATTTATCTTTTTATCGCCAAGAAATGGATATTAGAAGAAGATTAAAGTATCCTCCATACTACTATTTATGTTGTATAAAAATAAGTGGAAAAGATTCTAATTTTATTTATCAAGAGGCCTTAAAGATAAAAAGAAGTTTAGAGAGAAACTTAGATTCAGTTATTATTTTAGGACCTAGTAATGCCCTTGTTTTTAAGGTTAATCAGATATATCGTTATCAAATTATTTTGAAATATAAAAAAGAAGATGAATTGTATCCTATTTTTTCTAAAATTATGGAGCATTATCAAATAAATCGTAATATAAAAATAGATATTGATTTTAATCCATTACAAGTTTTATAAAAAATATAGTGTTAATCGTTGATTTATGATATTCTATAAGAGAATAGAGGTGCTTTTTATGTCGGAAAAAGAAAAAAAAGATGTTGTTGTGGATAGTGATTTGGATTTTAATAAGAAAAATAGGGATGATTATGAAAATTTAATGGCTGATTCTTCTACACAATTAGATGGTTATTGGGATCGTAAAAATCCATTTGTTATAATAGTATTATTATTTTTATTAGGAATAATTATATTTGGTACTATATTTTTAGTAATGGGAGCTTAAGGTTTATAAATATAGGGTTGTAGGAGGTGATAAAGTGTTAGAAGATATATTAAAAAGACCAGATGTATCTAAATTTATTGATGAGTTAAAGAAGAGTAATATTTTTCATTTGCGTGATCAATTAACTTATTCTTATCATGATATTTCGATGTCTTATGAACTAGGACTTTATCTATTCTATGATGCTTTATTAAAATACTATTTGATTGTACAAGATGATAGTTATTTGGGAGATTTTTTAGATCAAATACAGAAGTTATATCGTAAGTTGGATGTTGTAGAAGATATACAGATGGGTATTCATAAATTAATATGTAATGAATTGATGGATAAGCTACATATTACAGATTCTTCTTTAGAAGATAATCGACAAACAGTAATTAGTATTGCTTATGATAGATATATTCGTAATGGTTATTTTATTCATGGATTTAGTAGTTCTTACTACCATGTGGTAAGAGATAATGGTTTTATTCCTGAAGAATATGAAAATTATTATGATAGATTTCAGAAGATTAATGCTATGTTTCATAAATATAATATATCTACTGTTTTTACAAAGAACTTTGCAGAAAAGAAAGTGTTTTTTACAGATGATGTTGTTATGGGATGTTATTACTCTATGTGTTCACCAATGTTTTTCTATCAATTTTTACTTAATCAAAGATTGTTAGGAAAAAGAGTAAGTGAAGAAGATTATTGGTATGATAGATATGAAGTGTTTGAAAATGCTTTAAAAAGATTTATGAGTAATCATTTATTTAGTGAAAAAGATAAACAATTTATATTAGATTTATTTTATGATGAATGGAAATTGTTACATCGTAGAAAGAGAAAAATATGTTTATTATTAATAGAGAGAAGTAAATTATTAGAGCAAGATGTTTCATTGGATGAGTTTATTAACGATAAGGCTAGTGTATATGATATTATAGATAGAATGTTAAGTTCTAAGTATAATCATATTACTTATGATAAAAAGATACCTGTTTCTGATATGAAATTAATTACTATGGAACATTTTTATGAGAAGAAGATTACTTTACTTGAAAATGGGAAAATAGAAAATTATAAGGAACCTGATAAGTCTATTGGACAAGATTTTTTAAATGCTTATGGAAATGTATCTTTATTTCTTTTATTAGGGTCTTTATTAATTAGTTTAGGGGTTATTTTTACTATTATATCTTTGTTTAGGGGGTAGAATATGAGAGTTGTTTTTATGGGTACACCTGATTTTGCGGTACCAGTTTTAAAGGGTTTAATTGATAATTATGAAGTTGTTTTGGTAGTTAGTCAGCCTGATAGGTTAGTTGGAAGACATCAAGAGTTAGTGGAAACACCTATTAAGAAAGTGGCGTTAGAACATAATATACCTGTTTTTCAGCCTCTTAAAATTAGGAATGAATATGAGGATATTTTAGCAGTAAAACCAGATATTATTGTTACTTGTGCATATGGGCAAATAATTCCAAAAGCAATACTTGATTATCCTAGATTAGGATGTATTAATGTACATGCTTCATTACTTCCTAAATTAAGGGGAGGAGCACCTATTCATAAAGCTTTAATAGATGGTTATTCTAAAACTGGAATTACTATTATGTATATGGATGAAAAGATGGATAATGGTGATATTATTTCACAAAGAGAGATTGAAATATTAGATACTGATAATTTAGAGAGTTTACATGATAAGTTAAGTGTTATGGGTAAAGAATTATTATTGGATACTTTACCTAGTATTATTGAAGGTACTAATTCTAGAATTAAACAGGATGAGTCTGAAGTGACTTTTGCTTATAATATTAAAAGAGAAGAAGAGAAGATTGATTTTTCTAAAAGTAGTTTAGAAGTATTTAACTTAATAAGAGGATTATCTCCAGTACCTGGAGCTTGTGCATTATTATTTGATCAAGAAATGAAAATATATGATAGTAAAATACTAGATAAAAAATATGATAAAGCAACTTGGGGAGAAATAGTTGATGTTAATCGTGAGGGTATTGTAGTTTGTACTAAAGATGGGTCTATTGTACTTACTAAAATTAAACCTTTTGGTAAGAAGACTATGGATGCTTATAGTTATGTAAATGGAATTGGTAAAGATAAATTAATTGGAAAGGTCTTTTTATGAAAAAAGAGGATAATAATTTAAAAGAGTTTATTAATACACCAGTTGGTAAAGGTATATTATTCTTTGGGTTTTATTTTATATTTTTTATATTTGTATTTATATTTATTAAAACTGGTGGTAATCATTTAACTAAGGCTGATGAATATGAGAAGGGTAATACACAATCATTTTATGTTGGTTCCTTAGAGTCTAATAATTATGGTTTTACTTATACTGTTACTATTGATCAAATACAATATGTGTATAGTGGAATAAGAAATCAAAATACTATGTCTTTTGTATATAATAATCAAAATTATTATTATCATAATGGTAAATATTATAGACATGATATAGAATGGGTAGAGTGTGATAATCCAATTATTTATAGTGAGTTTTTAGATGTTCCTAATATTATATCTTTATTAGGATCTGCTAGTTATGATTCTAATACTTATTATGAAAGTGGAAAGATAAATTATAGTTACTTGTTGTCTTCTAATACTATTAATTCAATTGTATATGGAATTAATTCTGATTATTTTGAAGAACCTAATTCAGTAGTAATAGGTATTGATGAAGATAGTGAATTAAATCAAATACTATTTCATTTAGATAGTTTTGGTATGTTAAATAATATTAGTACTAAGACATTTAGAATAACTATAGAATATGATAAATTTGGAGAGATTAAAGAGATAGATAATCCTATTGGATAGCTATCTTTTTTTATGTTCTACTGATAGTAGAGTGGAGAGTGGATTCTTTTTTTAATTCCTATAATATAATTTAATTGTAGGGAGGAAAAAATGCAAAGTAGATTGGAAGTTAGTGATTCAGTATTGGTTTTTTTGAAAGTAAATTGTGGACAAGGTAAAGTTATAATTCCATATATAAATGGAATTGTTGTAGAATGTATGGGACATGAAAAAACAATTTATAAAGTAGTAGGTGATAATCAAATTGTATATGAAGCGCCATATTCTGAATGGACAGAGTGGGGAGTTTATATTTGTACTTATTCTGATTATTTAGAATCATTGAATAAGTTATTAGAAGAAAGTGAGGATGATAAATTGAAAGAAGATATAAAAAAGACCATTTTTGATGTTCGAACTATGGAAGTTTGTGATTGTAATCACTTGTTTGTAAAAATGAAAAGTAAACATGATTCTACGGATAATCCTAGTACTATTACTTGTGTTTGTTGTGGATTAACTAATAGATATCTACAAACAGAAAGTGCTGAAGCATTTCATAATTTTTGTAATGCAGAGTTTAAAAGGCAATTTGGTTTGTCTTTTGATGAAGAAGAACTTAGTTTTATTTCAAAGGAGGAACTTTCTTCTTGTCATCCAAGAGAATTATATAGAGTGGCAAGAGAAATATGCCCTGATGGAGATAATGAAGCACTTTTTAATGTTATGAAAGCATTAAATGTATTAGAAACCCCTCAAGAATATGAATTTTGTGATTCTAGTAAGGAAGGTGTAGTTTATAGGTAGATAATAATTAATATGATAAATACAAAAGGTTAAGTTAATGCTTAACCTTTTATGTTATAATAATATTAGAAATGGTTTGTGATAAAATGAAAAATATTTATGGATTATCTTATGAAGATTTAGAAAAAGTATTTTTAGATATTGGTTCAAAGAAATTTCATGCAGAACAGTTATTTCGTTGGTTATATGAAAAAAGAGTTGAATCATATGAAGAAGTTACTAATATTAAGAAAGAAGTATTAGATTATTTAAAAAAAGAATACATAATAAATAGACTTTCTATTGTAGATGTTCAAGAAGATATAGATGTTTCTAAATACTTATTTGAATTAGATGATGGAGAACATATAGAAGCCGTGTTAATGAGACATGATTATGGTAATAGTGTGTGTATTTCTAGTCAAGTTGGATGTAACATGGGATGTAAGTTTTGTGAGTCAGGCAGAAGAAAAAAAGTACGTAATTTAGAGACTTATGAAATGGTATTACAACTATTAATGATTGAAAAATTATTAGGAAAAAGAATTAGTCATGTTGTTGTGATGGGTATTGGGGAACCTTTTGATAATTATGATAATTTAATTAAATTCTTTTCTATTATTAATCATCCTAAAGGTATGGCTATTGGGGCTAGACATATTACAGTATCAACTTGCGGATTAGTACCTAAAATATTAGAGTTTAGTGAGTTTCCATTACAAATAAATCTTGCTATTAGTTTACATGCTCCTAATAATGAATTAAGAAATGAGATTATGCCAATTAATAAAGTATATCCTTTAGAAAAGTTAATTCCGGCTATCAAGGTTTATTTAGAAAGAACAAATAGAAGAGTTACTTTTGAATATATTATGTTAAAGGATATTAATGATAGCCTGGAATGTGCTAATGAGTTGGCTAAATTAATACAGAATATTAATTGCTATGTTAATTTGATTCCTTATAATGAAACTAATAATTTAGGGTATAAAAGAACAAATACTATTCAAATTATGAGGTTTTATGATATACTTAAAAAGAATAATGTAAATGTAACCATTCGAAGGGAATTTGGTGGTAAAATAAGTGCTGCTTGTGGACAACTTAGAAGTAAGAAGGAGGATTTATGAAATCTTTTTATTTAACAGATGCCGGTATGGTTAGGGATCATAATGAAGATAGTGTTATTATAGTTAAAAATGATGAAGGTAGTCATTTAATGGCGATTGCTGATGGTATGGGGGGACATTCGGCTGGAGAAGTTGCTTCTTCAATTGCGATAAAGTACCTAGGGAAACATTTTAAAGAAAGTTTCCGTAATATGTCTAAAGTTGATGCTGTTAACTGGATACGTGATTCTTTTGATGAGATTAATACATTAATATTTCAACATGAAAAAACCCATCCTGAAAGTAAAGGAATGGGTACGACACTTGTTTTATCTATTTTAACAAAAGACTTTTTACTATTTGGAAATGTAGGAGATTCAAGTGGTTTTGTTATGAAGGAAGACAAACTACATAAAGTTACTTATGATCATACTTTGGTAAATTTATTAGTTAGTGCTGGAGAACTTACTAAAGAAGAAGCAAGTGTTCATCCAAAGAAGAATGTTTTGATGAAGGCTTTAGGTGCTTCATTAGATATAGATGTTGATATCTTTGATTGTGATATGGATATTTCAGAAATACTACTTTCAAGTGATGGACTTACTGGTATGTTAGATCGTGAACAGATTGAGAAAGTTCTATTAGGAGAAGGTAGTGTAGAAGATAAAGTAATTAAATTAATACAAAAAGCAAATAACAGGGGTGGAACAGATAATATTTCGGTTGCTTATTTAATTCGCGATGGAAAGGGTGAAGATAAGTGATTACAAAGGGGCAAAAGATAAATGATCGTTATGAAGTAATTCGTTCTATTGGTGAAGGTGGAATGGCGAATGTTTATCTAGGGTATGATACTATTCTAGATAGAAATGTTGCGATAAAAGTTCTTCGTGGAGATTTGGCAAATGATGAAAAATTTGTAAGACGTTTTCAAAGAGAAGCTTTATCTGCTTCTTCACTTGCACATCCTAATATTGTGGAAATGTATGATGTTGGTGAAGATGATGGAACGTATTACATAGTTATGGAATATGTAGATGGTAAAACATTAAAGCAATTACTTAAGAAACGTGGTAGTTTAACATTAAGTGAAGCAATTGATATTATGAGTCAGCTTACTGATGGTATGGCTCATGCACATGATTCGTATATAATTCATCGTGATTTAAAACCACAAAATATAATGATTAAAGATGATGGACAAATTAAGATTACGGATTTTGGTATTGCGATGGCGTTAAATTCTACACAATTAACACAAACTAATTCAGTTATGGGTAGTGTTCATTATTTGCCACCAGAGCAGGCTAGTGGAAAAGGGTGTACTATTAAGAGTGATATTTATTCTATGGGTATTATTTTCTATGAGTTATTATCTGGATCTTTACCATTTAGAGGCGATAATGCTGTGGAAATTGCATTAAAACATATGAGAGAACCACTTCCTTCTTTAAGAGAGGAAAATCCTTCTATTCCACAAAGTATTGAAAATATAATTCGTAAAGCTACGGCTAAAAATCCAAAGAATAGATATGATAGTGCACGTAGTATGCATGAAGATTTATTAACAGCTTTAAATGATGAAAGAATAGATGAACCAGTTTATCAATATAAGTATCCGGAAAATGAAAATGAGGGAAAGAAGAGTAAAAAAGCTGAAAAAGAAGAAGCGGCTTTAGAAGACGCTAAGATTGAGAAACTTGGAGAAGAGACTGAGAATATAACAACAACTGAAATTGTAGATGAGGAAGTTAAAGAAAATAAAAAGAATAAAGTAATTATTATTATTTTAGCAATTATATTTACATTAATTGCGATAGGATTAGTAGTGGTATTCTTTGTGTTACCTAAACTTTCAAATGGAAAGGCTGCTACTATACCAGATTGTACTAATTTAAAGATAAGTGCTTGTGAAAAGAAATTACAGACGGCAGGTTTTGAAGTTGAAACAGAAATTAAAACTGTAGCTTCTAGTACTATTGATAAGAATAGAGTTGTTAAGACTGAACCTTCTAAGGGAAGAAGTGTTAAGAAAGGTACTAAAGTAACTATTTATAAATCTTTGGGAGAAGAAATAATTACTTTAGAAGATTATACTGGTAAAAATGCAATTGAGATTAAAACTAGATTAGAAGAAAAATATGGCTTAGTTGTTTCAATTGAGAAAAAAGAACCTACTGAAGAACAAAAAGATGTTGATGATGATGTTATTATAGGGCAATCTTTAGCGGCTGGTAGTGAGGTTAAAAAGGGAGATAGTTTGATATTGTATACTCCTAATATAGTGGATGAATATCCTGATATGGTTGAAGAGGGCTGGAGTTTAGGTGATGTAGAAGCATTCTGTAGTAAGTATGATTTGGTGTTAGAAAAAGTACAACAAGAAACAAATGCTTACCCAGAAGGTACTATTATTGCTCAAAACAAACCTAAGGGAAGTACAATTATTCCTAAATCAACTTTAAAAGTAACTATTGCGGTTAAACCAACGGTTAAACCAGTAGAAGAGCCTGTAGAAGAGGAAGAAGAAAAACCTAAAGAGGAAAATGGGAATAGCGGAAATAGTGATAGTGGCGAATAAGGAGAATTATGAAAGGTCAAATTGTTAAAATTAGTAGTGATTTGTATTTTGTAAGTGTTGATCAACATATTTATCCTTGTAAATGTCGTGGTATATTTAGAAAAGAACATATTACTCCTGTAGTGGGGGATTATGTTCTTTTCAATAAAGAGAAAAGAATAATTGAAGAAGTACAGACAAGGAAAAATGTTTTTGATAGACCTAAAGTAAGTAATATTGATCAGGCTTTTTTAATAACTAGTTTAAAGTTACCTGATTTTTCTTTAGTGTTACTAGATAAGTTTATTTCATTGATGGAGATTCATAATGTTAAACCTATTATTTGTATTACGAAAGAAGATTTAATGTTGGAGGAAGAACTTAATAATATTAATCATATACTTGAATATTATAAGAGTATTGGATATATAGTTGTTTCTAATACAGATATTGATACTATTAAGAGTTTATTAAAAGATAAAACTAGTGTTTTTACAGGACAAACTGGTGCGGGTAAGAGTACTTTATTAAATCGTTTAAATCCAGAGTGGAATTTAGAGGTTGGTGAAGTTTCACATGCATTAGGTAGAGGAAAACATACAACAAGAGTGGTAGAGTTATTTCCATTTTTAGATGGTAAAGTAATGGATACACCTGGTTTTTCTTCATTAGAATTGACTGGTTATAGTATAGATGAAATAAAAAATTCTTTTATTGAGTTTTCTAATTATCCTTGCCCTTTTAAAGACTGCAATCATACAAAAGAAAGCGAATGTAGGATTAAACAAGAAGTTTTAGCGAATAATATATTAGAGAGTCGTTATCAGAATTATTTAAGCTTTATTGGGGTGAGTAGTGATGAAAAAAATTAGTGTTTCTTTCTTGAGTAGTAAAAATGTACCAATGGATTTAAGAAAAATAGATGAAACAGATGCAGATTATGTTCATGTAGATGTTATGGATGGAAAGTTTGTTTCTAATAAAACAATGCCATTTAGTGAAATGAGACATATTCATAAATATACTTCTAAAAGATTAGAAGTGCATTTGATGGTAAAAGAGCCATCTAAATTTATTCCTTTGTATGCTGAATTAAATACAGAATATATAATATTTCATATTGAAACAGAAGAAGATATTATAAAAAATTTAGAGATGATAAAGAGTTATTCTATTAAGACTGGATTAGCTATTAATCCAGAAACACCAATTAAGGAGTTAATTCCTTATTTACCTTATCTAGATGAAGTATTAGTAATGAGTGTTGTGCCTGGTGCAGGAGGACAATCATTTATTATGGAGAGTGTTGAAAGGATAAAAGAATTAAGAGCTTTGATCGATTCATATAAATTTCCTATTATGATTAATGTAGATGGGGGAATTAATAATAATACTAAAGATTATTGTAGGGAAGCTGATATTTTAGCGGCAGGAAGTTATGTTGTTTTAGCAGCAGACTTTCAAGAAAAAATATCTAGTTTAAGATAATTAGATATGATATAATTAAGTAAGAATAGGAGTTGAGAGTGTGGATAATAATAATCAAAATACTGAAAATATAGGTGGAGTTCCTAATAATGATTTGTTTGTAAATCCGGTATCTCCTAATCCTACAAATGAACATCCGGTAGAGTTATTAGATGATGAAAAACCAGTTGATATGGTTGCTCCTGAAAATAAGGATGTGGTTCCAGTGCCTACTGTAGGGCCTGTGGTAGAGCCTAGTCCTGTTGTAGAAACTCCAGGTGATATGGCCACTTCTCAAAATACAGATGCAGTTCCAGTGGTAAGTGCGGAATCTAATTCATTAACAGTAGCACCAGAAGCAGAAAGACCGGAGAATATTGGGCTTGATAATTATGTTTCAGAACCTCCTAAAGATACAAATGTTCCAATTAAGGATCCTGATAAATTAGAAAAAATCGAGGAGAAATATAAGCCGCCTACTAAGGGTAAAACTTTTTTCTTATTGATTGTGTTTATTGCGATGATTGCATTTGTTTTGTTTTTACCTGAAATTGAAAAGATGATTACAGAAAGACAAGATGTAGAAGATGATTACACTAAAACAACAATTTCAACAGGAAAATTACTTTGTTCGTTAGATACTAATACTGCTGAATTGGATAAATCCTATGATTTGACTTTCCAATATACTAATAGTAAGTTAGATAGTGTACAGATTGTTAATTATACAAAAGGTAATGCTTCTTTGGATGAAAAAGTTTTAGATGAAATGAATGCTTCTTGTGAAAAATTGGAGAGTATATCTAAATCTTTAGCTGGAGTAACTGTTCGTTGTACATATACTCCAGGTAAGTTTATTGAAGAACAAATATTCCAATTAGCTTATGTTGATGAGAATGAATTAGGTTCAGCTTTCTCTGAAGCTGGTGGTATGAATCCTGAATATAAATATCAACAAAATATAGATGGAATAGAAAAGAATTTATTGGCAAGTGGCTATAAATGTGAACGAGAAAAATAGAAGGAATTTATTCCTTCTTTTATATGAATGGAGAGAATTTTATGAATGAAGTTATTATAGAAGAAATTGCGAAGGAATTAAATATTACTAAAAAGCAAGTAGAGGCGGTTTTAAAATTATTAGAAGAGGATAATACAATTCCTTTTATTGCGAGATATAGAAAAGAAGTAACAGGGGCTTTAGATGAAGAAGCTATAAGAAAAATACATGAAGTATATGAATATCAAGTTAATTTATTAAAGAGAAAAGAAGATGTAATACGTTTAATTGATGAAAAGGGAATGTTAACTGAAGAATTACAAAATTCAATTATGAATTGCGTTAAATTAGTAGAAGTTGAAGATATTTATAGACCTTATAAAGAAAAGAAAAAATCTAAAGCTACGGAAGCTATTGCTTTAGGATTAGAACCTTTAGCTAAAAAAATTATGTCTTTTCCTACAACAGGTAGTTTTGAAGAATTAGCTCGTCCTTATATTAATGATAAAGTTAAAACTGTGGATGAAGCTATTAATGGGGCTTGTTTTATTATTGCTGAATGGATAAGTGATAATGCTTCTTATAGAAGATGGATTCGTTCATTCTTTTATAAAAATGGAGTAATAAGTTCAAAAAAGAAAAAAGATGCGGTAGATGAAGAGGCTACTTATGAAATGTATTATGATTATTCTGAGGTATTAAAAGGTATTAAACCTCATCGTATTTTAGCACTTAATCGTGGAGAAAAAGAAAAAGTATTGACAGTTTCTATTGATGTTGATAAAGAACAAATTATTTCTTATTTAGAGAAAAGAGTTATTAAAAATCCTAATAGTTTTGTTTCTAAAAGAGTTAGTGAAGCTATTCTTGATTCTTATAAAAGATTAATTGGTCCTTCTGTAGAAAGAGAAGTAAGAAGTGATTTAACAGAAAAGGGAGAAGAGGCGGCAATTAGTAATTTTGGAAAGAATTTAGAAGCACTTTTACTTACTCCACCTATGAAAGAAAGAGTGGTATTAGCTTTTGATCCTGGATATGTTAATGGGTGTAAATTAGCTGTTATTGATAAACAAGGTAATTATTTAGATAGTACTGTAATTAAACCTTTCTTAAAGGGCAGTGAAGATAAAAATATTAAGATGTCTAAAGAGGTAGTTTTAAATTTAATTAAAAAATATAAGGTAGATTTAATTGCGATTGGGAATGGAACTGCTTCTAGGGAATCAGAAAAGTTTTGTAGCGAACTTATTTCAGAAAATAAATTATCTTGTAAATATGTAATTGTTAGTGAAGCAGGAGCTTCTATTTATTCAGCTTCTCCAGTAGCAATTGAAGAGTTTCCTGATTTGGCTGTTGAAAAAAGAAGTGCTGTTAGTATTGGTAGAAGGTTACAAGATCCATTATCTGAGTTAGTTAAAATACCACCTGAAGGTATAGGTGTTGGTTTGTACCAACATGATGTTAGTCAAAGTAAATTACTTAGTTCATTAGAGTTCGTTGTTTTAAAATGTGTTAATAGTGTAGGTGTAAATGTAAATACAGCTTCTTCTTCATTACTTTCTTATGTATCGGGAGTTACTAAATCAGCAATTCAAAAGATTATTAATTATCGTAGGGAAGTAGGTAAGATTAAAACTAGAGAAGAGTTAAGAAAGAAGAAAGTATTATCTGATAAAGTTTATGAGCAAGCAATTGGGTTCTTAAGAATACCTGATGGAGATAACATTTTAGATAGAACTGCTATACATCCGGAAAGCTATTCTTTAGCGGATCAATTGTTGAAAAAACTTAATTTTAATGAAGCTTCTATAGGTACTCAGGAATTAATTGAGGCTTTAGATAAAGTAGATGTTGAAGCTTTAAAAGATGAATTGAAAACAGATATTTATACTTTACAGGATGTTATTACATCTTTAAAGAAACCTAATTTAGATCCTAGAGATGAATATCCACAACCATTGTTGAAAAGTGATATTTTAGATATTAAAGATTTAACAGTAGGAATGAAGTTACAAGGTACGGTACGTAATGTAGTTGATTTTGGTTTATTTATTGATATCGGTTTACATGATGATGGTCTTGCTCATATATCTAAATTGTCAACTAATTATGTAAAGCATCCAAGTGATTTATTTCAAGTAGGGGATATAGTTGATTGCTACGTAGATGATATTTCTTTAGAAAAAAATAAAGTTAGTTTAAGTTTAATACCTAGATAGAAATATATTTGATATAATGTATTTGTAAAGGAGAGTTATTATGAAGGAAAAACTTAAAGTGGTTTGGAAAATATTAAAACCAGTTTTTGAAACTATTAAGATTGGTCTTGATTTATGTTTTTTAATTGTTTTATTTTATGGAATATTATGTATACCTCTTTTAGCAGGATATACTAGTTATGTTGTTGATGATTCTAACAATGAAATTAATTATAAGAAAGGAACTTTACTTTATTATAAAAAAGATTCAGAAGGTGAAATTAAGCAAGATGATGTTATTGTATATAAGCCAGCTAATGAGATGATTTTTCATAAAGTAATGAGAGTTATTGAGCCAAAGGAAGATGAAGAAGATGCGCTTAATAAGAAAAGTGAATATTCTTATGAGGTTAATGTAGATTCTTATAATAAAGAGACTCCTAATCATATTTCTTATGCCAATATTTTGGGTAAAGTAGCACCTGTATATTTACCATATGTTGGTTATTTTATAATATTTATTAATAATAATATGCCTTTATTCTATATATTACTTGGGGTTACGGTAATTGATTTATTATTAAGCTTTTTACCTTTTAATAATTAGGAGGTATTATGATAAGAAAAATAATTGTTATTTTACTTTTGTTTTTTACTATTCCTGTTTATGCAAAAGATGATGTTTTTTATATGACTAAACAGAAAGATTCTGTTTATTATGATGAGAGATTTATAGATAGTTCTTTGTTGGAGGTAGAAGTTGATACAACAAAAGATAATACTTATGAGACTTCTTTTCAAATTGAGAATGCTACAGGGGAGGACCAAAAACTATATTTATTAATGGATAGTAAGTCTGAAGATGGGACTTTTAATGAATTATTGGAGTCTGTAGCGGTTAGAGTTACTTATCAAGATAAAGTAGTTTATGATGGTTCGGCGGCTATTTTTAATGATTCTGGAGAATCCAGTGAATTAAATGGTTTTGTATTCTTAGGAGATATTGAGAAAAGTCAAGGAGGACTATTAAATATAGTATTTAATGTCTCTGATGATTATTATAAAGAATCTAATAATACCTTTGCATATGTTTCTTATTCATTTTATAAATTGAATGAAAAAAAGGAATATGTTGAGATAGAGACGCTTACTGAGGAAATGTTTTATAATTATTTAAGTGTTTGGATATTTTGTATTTTTTGTGCAGTAGTGGGTGGAATTATAATATTCATGCCTGTTATTAAGAAAAAAGTAAAGTTACCAAAAATAAAATTTGGGAAGAAAAAAGAAGGGGAAATAGAAACTACATAAGAGAGGTATTAATATGAAAAAAACTAGGGGATTTGAAATAGTAAAAGGATGGGAAGATAAAGATATACATCTTCCAATTAGAAAAACAAAGCATGCTGCGGCATATGATATAGAAGCGGGGGAAGATGTAGTTGTACCTGTATTTAAGCCAGGAATTAAACCAACTATTATTCCAACGGGTTTAAAAGCTTATTGTGAAGATGATGAGTGCTACTTTTTAATGAGTAGATCAGGTGGCCCTAAAAAAGGTTTAGTTATGCCACATGGATTAGGATTAATAGATGCTGATTATTATGATAATCCAGATAATGGTGGGCATTTTATGATACAAGTATTTAATTGTTCTGATAAAGAAATACATATTAAAAAAGGAGAAGCTGTTGCGCAAGTTGTATTTGTAAAGTATTTAATATGTGATAATGACAATGCTTCTGGAAGAAGACAAGGTGGTTTTGGATCTACTGATAGGAAATAACTTTTAGATTAACTAAAAGTTTTTTTTATATGGTCTTTTTTTATTATTTAAAATCGTCTATAATAATACTAGAGAATAGAGGTGAGTTTATGTATACTGTATATATTGTATTTTTAATAATTCTAGCTATTTCTTTTATTACAGGATGTATTATACAATGGGTAGAACATAAACAGAAAGTGAAGAGTACAAATGAAAGCAATACGTAATTTATTTACATATTTAATTGATACTATTCAATTAGGCTTCTATTATATAGCTTTAATATTATCGAAAGGATTTTTCTTTTATTTTTATATTATCTCATTCTCATTAGAAAAATTATTACGTTTAAAGATATTTACAAATGCTAAAGACTATTTTAAAAAGAGACAGAATGATTCACTTTCGTTTTTAGCTGTTGTATTAGTATTTTTTATAGGGATATTTTTATATACTTATTTATATGTAGATAAAAGTGATGTTAAATATATAGATGATTCTGTATTAGCTGAACCTATTAAAGAAGGAAAAGTTAAGGAAGAGCGGAAACAGATTGAAAGTGATAAAGAGACTTATACAGTTAATGAAGTTAATTTATTTCGCAAATACGGTAAATATGATATTAATAAAGTAGATTTTGCTGAATTAAGAACAGTAAATAAAGATATTATTGCTTGGATTATGGTAGATGGTACTAATGTTAATTATCCTGTTGTTAAGACTGATGATAATGATTATTATTTGAATCATGATATTGTAAAGAATATGAAAGCTAGCGGTTGGGTTTTTATGGATTATCGTAATGAGGCAGATTTATCTAATCAAAATACTATTTTTTATGGGCATAATTTATTAAATAAAACTGCTTTTGGTAGTTTGGCTAATGTTTTTACTGATAAGTGGTTTGAGGAATCAAATCATTATATTGTAGTTCGTACACCAGATACTAAATTAGTTTATCAGGTATTTTCTTGCTACTACATTGATCCAGAAGTTTATTATTTACAAAATGTATTTTATGATATGAAGTATTATAAAGAATTTTTAGATACAATTAAAGGTAGAAGTATTTATGACTTTGGTCTTGATGTTTCTGCAGAAGATAAGATTATTACTTTATCTACTTGTACAGATGATAATAAAGGTAGAAAAGTAATACATGCTAAATTAGTTAAATAAAAACTTTCCACATAATTGTGGAAAGTTTATTGTTTTTGACTAGATATGTGGATAATTTCATTTATATCATCGTCTTTGGCAATGATATTTTTATGTTGCTGTTTACAAGATTCACATTCATATATTATTTTGTAAGTATCTTTATATTTTTCTATATCTATGGGTTTTAATAAGCCTTTACAAGTATTTAATCTATCTCCAGGATTTATATCGACATGTTTTGAATATAAGCAATATGGACAATGGTCCCTAGAAGAATAGTTTAGGGGAAGTACTTCTTTATTACAATGTTCACAGATAAAACCTTCGTCTAGTTCGTGAAATTTCTTCAATTTAATCACCATTTTAATTATAATACAATATGAATAATTTGACAAAAATCTTTTTTTATGGTATAATTTGTGCAATTTAGGGGGAATGTGTATATGGGTAAATTTATTCTAAAGATGGGAGCGATTTTTCTATTTGTAGAATTTCTTCTTTTTTTGAATAAGCGTGATATTAATGCTATAGAGGGATTAGAATCACTTTGGAATTCATTTACTAATGGATCTGGTGGTTCTGGAACAGAAAATGGTGGTTCAGAATCTGGTTGGGGTTCTGAATCAGTTGATGATACATCAGTTGCGGGTTATAACAAAGAGGTTTATGTTAATTCATTGTTTGCTACGAGAATTCGTGATATTTATGTTTTAAGTAATTTTCCTGATGATGTTAAAAAATTATTTGATAGTTTTGAACAATATGTTGTGGCTGCGAACAATCGTGACGCTAATAGTCTTAATGCAGCACATGATGTAATGTGTGATGATGACATCAAAAATGCGACAAAGAATTTCTTGGCTAATAAAGCTAAAAATGCTACTGGAAATGATAACCTTGGTGAATTTACTGGTGATTATAATCGTGTTAATGATTATACAATTGAATTTAAATTTAACAATGGTACTGTTAATGTTTTCTTACCTTTTGGTTTTGCGGCTGATGGAATAAAAACTATATGTAAGTTTGGGGTTATGACCGGTATTTATTCAGGTGAATGGGAACTTGTTGGGGAGCGTCCTGAAGATAATAGTTATTTCTTGATGGATGTAAGATCAGCATATGATATTATCCAAGATAAAGTTGAAAAAAATATATATACTACTTTTGGTAAAGATGAGAATCAATGTAAAAATTGCTATATCAATTTTTTACCTGAGACTACAGATTGTTATGCGGTTTATGAATCTGGTTCTGATGAAGTTAAACCTATAGAACCAGGTAGCAAAATAGATATAGTATATAAAGCTACAAGGGTTATGAAGGATGCTTTAAATAAACAACAAGTAGACCCACATACATTAGATGAAGCTGTTGAAACAGTTTATAAGTACGTAACAGATACAATAAAACAAAATCCATATGAAATTATGTTGGAAGAGATTAAAAAT
>CACZGA010000017.1 GCA_902780585.1 uncultured Erysipelotrichaceae bacterium
CCATCACATGATAATTCAATAGATGATCCTTGAGTAAATGAACCACTTGCCATAATTACTTTATCTTCATAGCCTGGCATTGGAGATGGTTCTAATAGTGCATTAGAGTCAATGGCGGAACCTTCTTGGATACCTCTAGTAAAATCAATTAGTTTTTGTTCGTCTTTGAAAATAATATTCTGAACTATATCTACTCTTTCATCTTGATATTTTGGTTCTACTTCATAACCAAGTTTTTCTAATACTCTACTTGTTAGGACTGCGGTTTTTAGGGCTGAAGCGATTGCGTTTGGCGCCATATAAATTCCCTGAAGAATTAGTTTATTTATACCAAGTGTTGGGCCTACTTCTCTACCTTCTCCTGGTAGGGTTAATCTTTCAGCACATAATTCTACTAAATCATGTCTACCAGCTATATAGGCACCATTTGGGGCAATTCCTCCACCTAAATTTTTAATTAAACTACCTACTATAATATCGGCACCTACTGAAGTTGGTTCAGATGATGAAACAAATTCACAATAGCAGTTATCTACCATTACAATAATATTATTATCAATTTGTTTGATTAGTTTAATAATACTACCTATTTTTTCTAGGGAAATACTTTTTCTAGTAGAATACCCTTTACTTCTTTGAATTTCTATTACTTTTACTTTATTATTTTTTAAATACTCAGTAATTTTTTCTGCATCAAATTCATTGTCTACCAAGTCTATTTGATGATAGTTTACTCCAAAACTTTTTAAAGAACTAGGATTATCTTTTATACCAATTACTTCATCTAGGGTATCATATGGTTTACCACTTATACTTAATAAGGTATCTCCTGGTCTTAATAAAGCAAATAAGCATACTGTTAAAGCATGAGAGCCAGAGATAAATTGACTTCTAACAAGGGCATCTTCAGCACCTAATACATCTTTAAATATATTTTCAATTGTTTCTCTACCTAAGTCATTATATCCATAGCCTGTTGTTTCATGAAAACAAGATTCTGTTACTTTATTTTTATGAAAAGCAGATAATACTTTTAAACTATTATAGTTACAAGCTTCATCAATCTTTTTAAATTCTTCTTGGCAATCTTTTTCACATTCGTTAATTAGTTCTTGAGTTTCATTACTTATTCCAAATATATTATACATAGTCTTATTCCTTTCTATTTGTTATATTTTCCACCATCTACTCTAATAATGGAATCATTTATGTAACTTGCTTTACTACTGGCTAGAAAAGTTACTACTTTAGCAATTTCTTCTGCTTCAGCAAATCTACCTAGTAATATTTTTTTCTTTTCTTCTTTAATTTGATCAATACTCAAGCCTTTATTCATATCGGTTTTTACCCAGCCTGGGCAGACACAGTTTACTTGAATAAAAGGGGCAAACTCTAAAGCAAAGTTATGAGTTAGAGATATTACGCCAGCTTTTGATGCATCATAGTCACAGCTTTCTGGATAATAAGTATCTAAGGCATTACTAGAGGAAATATTGATTATTTTTCCTTTTTTATTATCTAACATTACTTTACCTACTTCTCTACTACAAAGGTAAGTACCTATTAAGTTTACATCTAATATTCTTCTAAATTCTTTCATATTCTTATCAAGTAGTAAACTGTCTCTTGATACACCAGCATTATTTACTAGGATATCTATCCCACCAAATTTATCTAGTATTTCATTTACCATTTTTTCTACTTCTTCTTCTTTAGAAACATCACATTGAATTGCGATAGCTTCTACATTATATTTTTCTTTTATTGCTTCAACTAAATTAATAGCTTCTTCTTTATGATGACAATAATTAATTACTACATTTAAGCCTGCTTTAGCAAATTCTTCTATACAGCTTTTACCTATTCCCCTGTTTCCACCTGTTACTAAGGCCACTAATTTACTCATTTTTTTCACCTACTTAATTGATAATTATCTACAAATAATGTTAATTCTTCAGTATCATCTATTTCTACTAAAGTTGCTACTATTTTTTCTTCTTTTACATATATTATAGTTGGAGGAATTATATCATCTTTTGATATATCTAATACTTTTAATAAGTCTTCATATTCATTTACTTTATTTGGGTTTATAAGGGTATATTCTACTAATAAATCATTTAACTCATTTTCTATTTTTTTACAATTAGTACAATCATTTCCTGTTACTAAGAAAACAACTTCTTCATTTTCTTTTACTTTATCTATCCAGGTAGTGGATACTGCCCATCTATTTTTAAAAAAGAAAAAGAGTGGTATACAGAATATTAAAGCAACTAATATTCCCAATATATAACGACCACTTAATTCTATAAATTCTGGATCATTCATTATAACACCCTCTCTTTTTTTCTATTATTCATTTTACAATAAAAGGTAAAAAAAAGAAAGAGATTAAACTCTTTCTACTTTAATAGAAGTACTTTCATCATTTAAGTCATATGTTTCGGTTAATGATTCATCTTTAATTAGTTTTTCTCCTAATACTTCTCCCATTATATAATCCTTATACAGTTCAAGCATTTTATCAATTTTTTCTGAACCATTATAGTATACATTAATATGATCTGTAATGACAAAGTCAGCATCTTTTCTTAGAGATTGTACTTTTCTGACAAATTCGCGAGCTAATCCTTCTAGAATTAATTCTTCAGTTAATTCAGTGTCTAAAACAACTATTGTTCTATTGTTACTAGTTGAAGCATAGCCTTCTTTTTGTTTAATAGAAACAAGTGTGTTATCACTATTTAATTCAAAGTCTTCACCAGCTAATTTAACAGTTAAGCCACCTTCCATGATACTTGTTATATCTTCAGTTGTTAAGTTTGAAATAATACCTTGTAATTCTTTCATTTTAGGGCCTAACGTTTTTCCTAAAACTTGGAAGTTTGGTTTAACAACGTAATCTAAGTACTCTGTCATATCTTCTTTAAATTCTACTTCTTTTACGTTTAGTTCTTCTTGGATAATTGGTAGTAAGTCGCCAATTATTAATTCATCTGATTTTGGTAAGATTAAGTTTTTAATTGGTTGACGTACTTTTATATTTACTTCTTCACGAGCAAATCTTCCTAATGAACATACATCTCTTACTAGATCCATTCTTTCTTCTATTGTTTCTTCTATTAGTGTTTCATCAGCAATAGGGAAATTTGCTAAATGTACTGATTCTTCACCTGTAAGATTTTGATAAATTTCTTCTGTTAAGAATGGTGTAATTGGAGCACATAATTTACATAATATTACTAAGGCTTCATATAATGTTAAGTATACTGCTTTTTTAGATTCAGTTAATTCTGAATCCCAGAAACGTCTTCTATTACCTCTGATATACCAGTTTGATAGATCATCATTTAAGAATGGTACAATTAGTTTTGTTACTTTATTTAAGTCAAATTCTTCATAGGCTGCATTTACATCTTTAATTAATCTATTTAATTTAGATAATAGCCAACGATCCATTAAATCTCTATCTTTTACAGGAATAGAATACTTTCTTGGATCAATCTTATCGGCATTGGCATACATTTCAAAGAATGAATATGCATTTTTTATAGTAGAGGTATATTTTGAATATACTTCTTTTACACCTTCTTCACTAAAGCGTAATGGAGTCCATACTGGTGAGACATAACACATGTAGAATCTAATTGTATCTGCCCCATATTGTTTCATAATTTGAACTGGGTCTATGATATTACCTAGTGATTTAGACATCTTTTTACCATTAGCATCTAACATCATGTCATTTACCACAACATTCTTGAAGCTTGATTCTCCTGAAATAATTGTTGAAATTACCAATAAAACGTAGAACCAACCTCTAGTTTGGTCTACTCCTTCAGCAATGAAGTCTGCTGGAAATTGATCTTCAAATTTATCTACATTTTCAAATGGATAGTGCCATTGAGCGTATGGCATAGCTCCACTATCGAACCAAACATCCATAACATCAGTTACTCTAGTCATGTGTTTACCACATTCTGAACATTTTAAATGTAGGTTATCTACATATGGTCTATGTAATTCTATTTTATGAACATCTGTTTTTTCTACTAATTTTTCTTGTAATTCATCTAGAGAACCAATTACTTCTCTATGACCACATTCACATTCCCAGATTGGCATTGGGCAACCCCAATAACGGTTTCTAGAGATTCCCCAGTCTACCATGTTATCTAACCAGTTAGCAAAACGTTTTTCACCAACAAAGTCAGGGTACCAATTTATTTTTTCGTTAGCTTTGATAATCTTATCTTTATAAGCAGTTGTTTCTACATACCAAGCTGGTTTAGGGTAAGAAATTAATGGACTCTTACATCTCCAACAATGTGGGTAGTCGTGGGTCATTTTTACTTTCTTAAATAGTTTGTCGTTTTCTTTTAACCATTTGATAATGTCAATTTCTAGATCTTTATCAGTTACTAATCTACCGGTCCAAGGTCCTTCTGTGTAACAACCATCTGGCCCAACAGGGTTAACAAAACCTACGCCATTTTCTTTGCATACTCTATTATCATCAGCACCATAAGCAGGAGCAATATGAACAATACCTGTACCATCTTCAGCAGTAACATAATTATCAGCCATTACTTCAAAAGCTTTTCCTTCAACTTGTACAAATGGCATTAATTGTTCATACTTCATACCTACTAAATCTGTACCTTTATAAGTCTCTAATATCTTAGCATTTTCACCTAGTACTTTTTCTAATAAACTATTACAAATAATAAATTTATAACCCATTGATTCAACTAAGTTATACTCTAAATTAGGATTTACACATAATCCTACATTAGCAATTAATGTCCATGGAGTTGTTGTCCATACTAAGAAATAAACATCTTCATCTTTCTTTTTAAATGGTAAAATTAATGAATTAACAGAGTCTTCTTCATAGCCTTGAGACACTTCGTTAGCAGATAATTCTGTTCCACAACGTGGACAATACCAAAGTACTTTATTTCCATAATAAAGTAGGCCTTTTTTATCCATTTCTTTGATAATCCACCATTCTGATTCTATGAATTCATTATCACAAGTTACATATGGATGATCACAATCAATAAATTGACCCATCATATCAGTTACTTTCTTTATTTCATCAATATTAGTAGCTGTTTCTTTATTACATTCTTTACAGAAGTTTTCTATTCCGAAGTTTTCAATGTCGCCTTTATTTTTAAAACCTAATTTCTTTTCAACATTTACTTCGATTGGAAGTCCATGAGTATCTAGACCAATCTTTCTATCAACACGATAGCCTTGCATAGTTTTATACTTACAAAAAGCATCTTTGATAGTTTTAGCAAATACATGGTGAATTCCTGGTTTAGCATTTGCATATATTGGGCCATCATAGAATACCCATTTTGGTCCTTCTTTTCTTGTTTCTATACTACGTTTAAGAATATCTGTTTTCTTCCATTCTTTAACTATTTTTTCTTCTACTTTACTTATTTCTTTGTTATTTAATTTTTTAAATGCCATATTAACCCTCCTAACCTATAATTATATAGCCATAATATACTATAAATAAAAATAAAAATAATAAACCTTCTTTTTTAGTAACCTTATAATCATTAAATGAAAATAAGAATAATAAGATTGCGGCAACTAACATTACTATTAAATCTATATATTGGAATGTAATAGTTCCTATACCACCAAATATTGCAACTGGTATACCTATAACAACACCTATGTTGAAAATATTACTTCCTACAACATTACCTATAGCAATGTCATATTCACCTTTTTTAGTAGCAGTAAGGCTTGTTACTAATTCGGGAAGTGAAGTTCCTAAAGCAATTATTGTTAAAGCAATTATTCTTTCACTTACACCTAAAATTGTAGCAATCTTAGTGGCAGAATCTACTACTAAATTACTACCATAAACTATGCCAACAATTCCTAATATGGTAAAGATAAATGATTTTGGTAGAGATAAAATCTCACTTTTGTCTTCTTCGGCTCTATTCCTTGACATTGATATTAAATAATATACAAATACTGAAAAGAATAGTAATACTACGATTCCATCGGCTCTACTAAAGCTATTTGTTATACCTTTATCAAATAAACTATCTGATAATAATACCGCAAATAATGTGGTAATTAACATGGTAATTGGTAGTTCTTTCTTTACTGTATTATTTTTTACTGTTAGAGAATGAATCATTGAGCTACATCCTATAATTAAAAGAATATTTAAAATATTACTACCTATTACGTTTCCTAGGACAATGTCTCCACTACCTACTAACATAGACTTTATACTAACAGCTAACTCTGGAGCACTTGTACCAAAGGCTACAATTGTTAGACCTATCAGCATTTTAGGAACTCTAAAGTTCTCAGCAATGCCACTGGCACCATCTACCATAATATCAGCACCTTTAATTAATAAGATAAAACCAACTATTAATAAAATACTATTGATTATCATATAATCATCCCTTTCAATCTTTTTTCAATAAAAAAGATTCATCCAATAAGGACGAATCTTTCGTGGTACCACCTTAATTTATAAGTAAAACTTATCTCAAAACTATAACGCGTTACCGTATTTATCTTATCCATAAATCGCAACTTGAAAGTGATTTGAATATTTCTTCTTAACCTGTTTTCACCTACCACAAGCTCTCTACGTAATCTGAAATATTCCGTCTTTCGCACATGCTTTCAGGGTTTAATATAACACATCTTTTATCTTTTTACAAGATTAAATAAAGAAAAGTAGCTATGCTACTTATTCTAGTTCTAATACTTCAATTTCTTCTACTACTGCTAGTTGCTGCTCTACAATAGATTTAAGTTTACGTTTAAATATTCTTATATTTCTTTCTAACATATCACTATTCTGTTCTATTTTTTCAGCACGTAGGAGAGCTTCATTTACAATTCTTGAGGCATTATGTTTGGCATCTGTTATTATCATATCAGACTCTTCACGAGCCATTTTTTTAATATTATCGCTCGTTTCTTCGGCTTTCATAATCGCATGGTTTAAAGTATCTTCTAATTTTTTGTAGTGTTCTAATTCTTTTTTTAGGTCATCTATTTCGGCTTTTTGTTGTTTTGATATAGTAATAATTCCTTCTGTTTCTTTAATTACATCACTAACAAATTGGTTAACTTCCTTGCGATTATATCCATTAGTCTCATAACTAAATTTTTCCATATAATCACCTCAGAAAAATATTTATTTAAAAGAAATCTTCTTCCTCTTCTTTGCCATCTTTCTTTTTATTATTTGCTTTGGCATTAGCAGCGTTATCTTCACTGATTGTTCCTTCTACATTTACATTTTTTGGAGTACAAAGGAATATTCCTCCACCTAGTTTTTGTAAATCTCCACCTATGGCATAAATTGTTCCATATAAGAAATCTACTATTCTTTTTGCTTGATCAGGTGTTACTCTTTTTAAATTTACAACTACAGCGCATCTATTTTTTAAGTAATCTGCTATTTGTTGACTTTCTGAATATGCACGTGGTTCTAATAGCATCATTTTTGAACCAGCCATTCCGTTTTGTTCATGGAATTCTTCTTTTGTTGTTGTATAGTAAGCATCATCAGTTGATTGTTCAGCTGGTTGATCGTCTCCTCCAAAGAAACCTTTCAATTTATCTTTCATATTTATCCTCCATATTATTATTCATTCTAACTATTATTCATTTTATCATAAAACCAAAAAAAGAAAAAGTATTAATTCATATTTCTTTTTTAGGTTACTGGGTTTTGATTTGTTATTGGGGGTTGATTTAGGGGATTACCCATTACTTGTTGTGGTCCCATTTGAGATTGCGCCATAGGCATAGAACCCATCATATTTTGTGGTGGTTGCTGTATAAATCTTTGGTTTTGTTGTACTGGAGCTTGAGCTGCTTGTTCTGTTGGTGCTTGATACCATACCTTAGTTAAATCAATATTGTCTGATAAAGGTCTAGGATCAGGTAAGTCTATGTACATAATTGTTGGTACTTTAAAAGCTGAACCAAAGGCAATACAGTTTCCTGGTTTTAGATTCTTTAATTGTAACATGATTTCAGATGAAACATCAGGAACCATTTCTTTGATATATTTTAAATCAACAGGGTGTAATGTTCTTAAGATAACAAAGTTAGCACATTGAGATACACAAGTATCTGACAATTCACTAGGTCTTTGCGTTATCAATGATAAGAATACACCATATTTACGTCCCTCTTTAGCAATTCTTTCAAAGATGTTATATCCTAAAAGTTCAATATCATTATCATGTTGAACATAACGGTGAGCTTCTTCAATGATAATATTGAAAGCTCTACTTCCACGTGGTTTAGTAACACTTGATTTTAAGAATAACATTCTAGATAAAATCTTAGTAATTACTTTAGCAAGACGGTCATCTACATAGTTAATGTTAAAGTTAATAATTTGAGCTTTGCTATTTGATCTAGCATCCCAGATTAGACTTTCTATATATTGGTCTCTAGTAACATAATTTGGATAATTAAAGTAATGTCTATAGTCTCCAGTTGCTAGAGAGTGAAGTCTAACATTCATAATATTAGAAGTATCAAATATCTTATCACTTTTTAAGATACCTTCACTTATTAAGGCAAATTCCATTGACATTTCAAGGTCATTTAAACTATAAAATGGATTTAGTTCATTCTCAGGAACTTCAAAGTTATCTTCAATAATATATCCTCTTACAAATTCTACTACTAATTCCATCTCTTGCATTTTTCCAGTTTTATCTATATATAAACATTGTTTAAATGTTCTAGTATAACCTGGTTGAACAATTAAACTTTCTAAGTTTAGAGTTGGAGTATTAAATTTTGCAAGGACACTTATTACTTGGTCACTTATTTTAGTAGAGTCTGCTCCACTTAATAAAATATCTTGTAAAGCTCTGGCAATAATATCATTCTTTCTTCTAATAACATTTTCCGTACTTCCAGTTAAAATAGGAACTAGTTTTAATGTTTTTTCAATAATTGGTAATTGTGTTGGTGAAGTAGCATCTAATAGTAAAGCTAAATCATCAACATCTAATAGCCAAATTGGTATTCTTAATATTTCTGTATCTGGATCTACAATATTAGTAGTATATGTTTTATAGTGTAAATTAGGATTTTTACTATTTAATTTGGAAAAAGCATTTGTATATTCTCCATAAGCATCAAAGAAAAATAATGATGAATTATATGGAGGGGTTGGACAACTAGTAAATAATTTTTGAAGGATAGATGCAACTGTACTACTTTTTCCTGAACCAGAATTACCTAATATGGAAAAGTGGCAGTTAAAAAATTTATTGATATCTACATTTATTTTATAGCCTTCATAGATATTACTAGTACCAAAGTTAGTATAACCAACTTGTAATTGCTGTTGTCCATATAATAATTCAAGTTCATCTTGTCTAATTAGTCTGATGGTTGACTTGAATGATGGCTTAATACTAGATCCGGGCGTAAATTCCCCATCTTTTATTTCTCCTACGATAGTTGCTATCATATGAGTTTGATTAGTATTAGCTATTTCAGCAACAACTTTACGTGGATTACCGTCTTCAAATATTACATGCAAATTTACTAAGTTAGGTTGTTCGTTGATATTAATATTCAATTTTATTTTTACGCTATTATCAATTATTTCTTCAATTTTACCTATCACTCTAGTCACCCTCTATTCTAGTTAAGTATATCAAAAAACAATATAAAAAAAAAGCCAGTAATTGACTTTTTTATTCACTTTTTATATAGATTACTCCACTAGCATTATCTCTACCACAGAAAGGTACAACAAAGTTGGCAGTATATTTATGAGTAAGAGAGAATGGTACATGTAAATGTTGATCTTTATAGACTGCTTCTTCTATTATTTTAGTTAAGATATTTTCTTTTTTATTTTTTTCAATTAACTTCTTAATCTTTGAATCAGTAATATTATCTGTTACACCATCTGTTAATAATAGAATAATGTCATAATCATTATCAATAATATAAGAAGTCATAGTACATAGTTCATTACATATACCAATACAAGCACTAATAATATTATTATTAGAAAAGTATCTTAAATGGTCTTTTTTTACACCACCATACTTATGATATAACCAAACATCTGAATCATCTTCAGTGATTTGAATTAGTTTTCTTTGTTTATAAATATAAGTTCTAGAATCTCCTACATTAATAATTAAAGTTTTCTTTTTATTAATTAAAGCTAAAGTAAGAGTTGTTCCTAGTTTATCTTCACCATATTTTTTTAATAAGTTTGTATTTAGACTCTTGATATATCTTTTTATTAATTGTTCTGTTTTTTCGGTGTCATTTAAAGTTTTAATATCTTTATTGTAAAACCAACGATTTAAGGATGAAGTTACATAACTAGCGGCAACATCACCTAAGTCTCTTCCTCCCATTCCATCTGCGGCTATTAGGAGTTTTATGTTTTTATTGCGGGGATGATTAACATAAGACACTACATCTTCATTCTTTTTACGTACTAAACCTATATCTGTTCTTGTCTGTATTATTTCCATAAAAAACTCCTTCGTTTTTTATTATAACAAATTCTTTTTTAAAAAGAAAACTAATTACTTACATTAGCGCCTATTTTTACACTAGTTTGATTTATTTTAATTCACCATAGGGCATTTTTTTATAACGTAGCAATTAATAAATCTAAAAAAAAAGGCTTTCGCCTTTTAATAATCACAGTTACCTGGAGTTCTTGGATATGGGATTACATCTCTTATGTTTTCAATTCCAGTTAGATACATTATTAATCTTTCAAAGCCCATTCCAAAGCCTGAGTGTACACAACCACCAAATTTACGTAAATTCATATACCAATTGATAGCGTCTGTGTCAACTCCCATTGATTTAGCTCTTTCAAGAAGAACATCGTAATCTTCTTCTCTTTGGCTTCCACCCATTAATTCACCTGCACCTGGCACTTCTAAGTCAACTGCCGCAACAGTTTTGTTATCAGGATTTGCTTTCATATACCAAGCTTTGATATCTTTTGGCCAATCTGTAATAAATACTGGTCCATTAAAGTATTCAGTAATATACTTTTCATGTTCTTTAGCAATATCATCTTCATAGCTAGGTTCAAATTCCCATTTTTCTTTTGATTTCTTTAAGATATCAATTACTTCTTTATGAGTAACTCTAGTAAATGATGAATTAACTAGTTTTTCTAGTTTTTCTCTTAGACCTTTTTCAACAAAGTTATCGCAGAAATTAATTTCATCTGAGCAATGATCTAATACGTATTTTACAACATACTTTAACATATCTTCTTCTATATCCATTAAACCATTTAAATCACAGAATGATATTTCTGGTTCAATCATCCAGAACTCATTAGCATGTGTTTTAGTATTAGAGTTTTCAGTACGGAATGTTGGGCCAAAGGTATAAATCTTTTGAAAAGCTAAGGCAAAAGTTTCTCCATGTAATTGACCTGAACCAGTAATATAAGATAGAGAGCCAAATAAATCTTTTGACATATCTACTTTGCCATCTTCATCTTTTGGTAGATTATTAAAATCTAAGGTTGTTACTTTAAACATTTGGTCACTACCTTCACAATCAGCTGTGGTTATTAATGGAGTATGTACGTATAAATAATTATTCTTTTGAAAATATTCATGAATAGCAAAGGCTGCGATACTACGAATTCTAAATACAGCTTGAAACAAATTTGTTCTAGGACGTAGATAAGCTTGCTCTCTTAAAAATTCTCTTGAATGCTTTTTAGGTTGCATTGGATAATCTTCTGGGCAATCTCCTAGAAGAGTTATTTCGGTAGCTTTAACTTCGAAATCTTGTTTTCCTTCAGAAGGAACTAATTTACCTTCTACTTTGATAGAACATCCTACATGTAATTTTTGAATTTGTTCAAAATCTTTTAAGGCGCTTTCATAAACAATCTGAATATGTTTAAAATCTGTGCCATCAGAAAAGTCTATAAAACCAAATTCTTTTTGTTTACGATGGTTTCTAATCCAACCTTGTAGGGTTACTTCTTTATTTAATAATTCTTTTTGTTTTTCATATATTTCTCTTACTGTCATTGTATTCCTTCTTTCTTTATTATTATGTAATAATTAGCATCCATTGAAGCAATTAAATTATTATCAGCATCATATATATTAGCTTTTAAATAGTAAATTGTTTTACCTTTTTTTATTACTTCTGAAATAGCCGTGATAGAATCACTTTTACCGGGTTTTAGATAATTAATTGTAGAATTTAGAGTAACGGCATAATCTCCTTGTTCTCTTACTAGAGCTCCCATAGCAGTATCTCCTAGGCCAAATATTAAAGCTCCATGAATTATATCGTAGGGATTTAATGATTCTTCTGTTATATCTGCGCGTAAAATTACTTTATCTTTATTTGCTTCTACTATATGGTAATTGTTGTGCTTAAAAAAACCATTTTTGCTTTCTAAAAAATTATATGTTTCTGGTTGTGCCATCTTATTCCTCCTTTAGTAAGCCCATTCTTATTTTCCAGTTTATGACTCTAGTAATTGCTTCATTTAAACGTTCTTCGGTTATTTTTTTATCTTTTATGGATTGTAGTAATTCTTGATACATGCTTTCAAAATCACTAGTTATTATCATATCATTTCCTGCGTTAATTGCAAGGGTTGCGGCTTCATTATTTTCAACATAATTTTTTACAGCATCCATAGCTAGGTCATCTGTTATGACTACATTATTATAATTTAAATTTCTTAATTCCCCTATTACTTTATTACTTAGAGAAGCAGGATAATTACTATCAATAGAGGTAATTATATTATGTGAGACTAAAACACAAGGGGCGTTTTCTTCTATACCAGCTTGAAATGGTAGAAAATCATTATCTTTTAGAGATTGATAATCTCTATTATCAATAGATATTCCCGTATGAGTATCTTCATTATTACCATATCCTGGGAAATGTTTTAAGCAAGAGCCAATATTATACTTATTGGCATACTGAACCATATGTCTTATTAATTCAGCTGTTTCTGTAGCATTTCTACCAAAAGTTCTATTATTAATAAAGTCATTCTCATTAGTTGAAACATCAGCAACAGGTGCTAGATTTAGATTTACTCCTAAACTAGTTAGTAATTCAGCTTTTTCTTTTTCTGTTTCTTCTAATAGTTCATAGCCACCTGTCTCATAATAATATTTTGGAGAAGCAAATTTTTCATCTCTAAAAGCTTTAAATCTACTTACTCTGGTAACATAGCCACCTTCTTCATCTACGGCTATTAAAAGAGGATATTTTTGTTTTTCTTGAAGAGTTGTTAATTCGTTTTTTATACTTTCTTTGGTATGATTTTCAAAGTCTTTAGCAAACAAAAGATACCCGCCAGGATTTAGACTTGTCCATTTAGAAGTCATTTCTTTACTATAACGAACTATGAATAATTGTCCTACTTTTTCTTCTAAACTCATATTATTAATAGTTTTTTCTAATAGAGATAGTTCTTCTGTAGCTACCGCTTCTTTTTCTTTCTTTGGTTCTGTTTTTGGTTTATTAGTAAAATTAATCTCATTAAGTATCGCTATAATAGTAAATACTATAATTAGTTTTATTATGTCTTGTTTTTTTATTTTATTCTTTTTCATTAATTCATCACCTTTTTAAATTCATTAGGAATACTTGTTTCTAATAATATATCTTTTTTTATTTCTGGATGAAAAAATCTTAAACGATTAGCATGAAGATATAACCTTGGATAAGAATCTTTGCTATCACCATATTTTTTATCCCCAAGTATAGGATTATTTAAGGAAGCAAAGGCTACTCTTATTTGGTTTTTTCTACCTGTTTCTATTTCTATTTTTACTAGAGAATAATTATCATTTTCTTTAATTACTTTATAGTTTGTAATAGCTTCTTTAGCATCACTATCTTTACTAATATAAACTAAGTTTGTTTTAGTTTCTTTTAGTTTCTGAATAATTCTATCTTCTTTCTTTTTTAAGGTACCATGAACAATAGCAGTATATTCTCTTAGAGTTATATATTCATTCCAATGTTCTTGCATTTTATTTTTAGTTTTTTCGTTTTTAGCAAAAAGTACAATACCACTAGTATCTTTATCTAGGCGGTGAATTATAAATACTTTATTTCTTTTATCTTTACTTATTAAATATTCTCTTACTATATGATATAGGGTCTTTTCTTTTTCTTTAGAGGTCGCTATGGTTAGAAGACCACTTGGTTTATTTACAGCAATTAAGTTATCATCTTCAAATAATATATCAAATGGTAAGTTTTTTTTGTTCTTTTGGTCAGTATCTATAATAATAGTCATTCCAGGTAATAATTTTGTATCATATTTAGTTGTTTTATTATTATTTACATAAATAGAGCCATGAGTTAGATATTGTTTAATTCTTTTTTTAGGCATATCTAATTCTTCAGTTAAATAGTCTAATAATAAAGATTCTTTTTTTGCGATTAATTTCATTTCGTCATCACCTACCAAGATTATATAACAAAAAGTATATTTTATAAATAAAAAACCACTAGTTATCTAGTAGTTCTTATATTAAACTTCTTTACCAATTACTAATAAATAAGTATCTGGTGGATTATAATAACACACTTGTAATACTATTAATCTATCTTTAGCTGTTATTTTTAAGGGTTCCTCATGATATAGGGAATTCTGTAGTAATCTATTAGCATGATTTAAAAAATCCTCTTTACTCTTGAAGCCTATCTTCATATGTTCATTATCAGAATCATTAATTATTTTTATAGCGATAATCCTATAATGAACTTGTCTTTCATCTATACTTAAATATATATCTTTATAACTATTAAATACATCTTGGTTAGCATAAGCTTCTAACTTTTTAAATGGTAAGACACTGAAGAATCTTTCATTTTGAGTATTATGTCCATATATATTAATTTGTTTATCATTATTAAGATCTACATTACGATAATCGAAGAAGGGAGCTCCTAGACCATCTCTTTGATTATAATAATTGTATTCAAGATAATAAGAGTTATTATCGGCTCTAGCGACATAAGTATCAATTCCTATATTAGGAACTTCTAATCTACCCATAATACCGGGATTACCGTAATTTGCTCTTACTTCAGGAAGAATATTATAATAAGGTGGTGGGGCCGGTTCTGGCTCAGGTTCAGGCTCTTTTGGTTCTTCTTTAGGAGTCGTTTTTTCTTGTTTTTCTTCTTTAGCCTCTATTACAGTTGGTTGCTGTTTTTGCTTAGGTTGTGGTATATACATACCTAAATAAACGACTTCTAAAATAAATGCTATTAATAATAATATGATTCCAAAGTTTTTTGTAAATTTAGGTTGTTGTTTCTTCATATCACTTTTCTAGAGATTTTTTAGTATATTCTCTACTCCTTTTTCTTTATTTGATGTAGTTTGTTTAGCTTTTGTTTCTTTTAGTTTTTGGCAGCTATTGGCCATAATATAACTATTAGAAATATGAGTAATAAAAGCATAATCTGCTTCATTAGAACCAATTGCTAAGATATTTTTTAAGGGAATACTAGTTTTTAAACTTATTTGATCAATTCCCGCAAACATATTACCTCTATTAGATGTTAATTCTAATATTTGAGATTCTCCTCTTTCTATAATAGAAGATGTGAGATTTAATTTTTTTATTTTCTCAAGGTCTTCCTTACTAGTTAATTCTATTTCTATTTTATATATTTTATTTTCTATTTCTTCTAACACTTCTTGATAGGTATTATTATCTGTATAATAAGTTACTTTTGAATTACTAAATAATTGTTTAATTTTCTTTAGATTTGGTAGAGATATTTTACTTTTAAATAAGCATCTTTTTCCTTCTACATCGTAAACATAGCTTCCATTTAGAGAAATTATATAATCTACGAAAGGAAAATCTCTATTATAATCTAGTACTTCTTGGTATAAACCATTGGTACAAATGGAAAAAACAATTCCTTTTTTCCTTAGTCTTTCTATTTCTAACATAGTACTGGTAGGAATTGCTTCTTCTTCATTTATTAAAGCGTTGTAAAAACTACAAACTACCATTTTTATCATCGTATTACCCCCCTACGATTAGTCCAGTATGTTATATTGCATATTAGAATAATAGTTGATAAAAGGTAGCCACCTATTATATCACTAGGATTATGCACACCAACATATACTCTACTAATACCAATACCTATTATGATTATGGTTAAGAGAATATTACCTATTATTCTTTTTCTTTTTTCACGGACTTTTTTATTTATTAAATATAGTAATAATCCATATAAGCCTATCGCTATCATAGCATGTCCTGATGGATAAGAAAAACCGGACTCTTTTACCAATCTTAAATGATCTGGTCGTGGTATTCTTACTATTCTTTTTATTATTTGATTTGATAGGACAGTTGTTATGATACTGCAAGCAAATAAATATCTTTCTTTTTTGGTTAAGTATACCATTACGATACAGGCAACACATAACACTGGGATAGTATTTCCTAAACTAGTAATAGTTTTCATAATAGCATCTAAAGTTGGTGTTTTAAAATACATCATACTTTGGTAAATGCTATTATCCCAGTTACTTGTTTTTTTTTGGATTACTAAGGTTGTTAGAATAATCAAGAAAGTTAATAATATTCCTATGATTATTTTAGTATTTTTTTTCATTTGATCACCTATTTTTCTAAGGCTTGTTTTACTTCTTTCTTATACACTTCAACGCCTGGTTGGTTAAATGGATCTACGTTGAATAATAAAGCACTAAAGGCAGCACTTAACATGAAGAAATAGATTAGAGATGAGACATTTTCAATATCTAACTCTGTCATTTCTATTTCTAGACATGGTACTCCACCACTATAGTGAGCTTTTACTACTGAGTCTAGAACAATATTGTTAATTCTATGAAGCTCTTGTTTATTATATTCCACAAAACTATCTGAATTAGTTATTTTTATAAATGTTTCAAATAGTATTTTATTTCCTTCTTGAACAAATTGACCTAGTGAATGTAAATCTCTAGTATGAATAGTTGAAGTTGGTAATATTCCTACGCCTTCTTTTCCTTCTGTTTCACCAAATAGTTGCTTTAACCATTCAGTGAAAGGAGCCATACATTCTTCATAGACACAGAAGTTTTCCACTACTTTATGTTGATTAAATAATAGTTTTCTAGTTACAGCATATTCATAAGCTATGTCTACTAGTCTGTCACCTTCGTAATAACCTTCTATAATATCATCTATATTATAATTTAGGGCTAATGGCAAAAGATGAGCAGGTGTTAAGAATGAATATCTACCACCAATATCTTCTGGGATTTCAAATGATTGATAGTTATTAACCATAGCTTCTTCATGTAGAGGGCCAGTTGATTTATCTGTAGTGATAATAATTCTACTTTTTAGTTCTTCATCACTATATTTTCTTTTTAATAAATCTTTTAGTATTTGATAAGTAACATTGGTTTCCATGGTACTACCACTTTTACTAATAACATTAAGACAGAAATTTTTGTGTTCTAAGTGTCTTTGTAATTCTTCTAAGTATTTACTAGAAAGTGTAGTTCCGGCATATATAACAGGAAAACTCTTATCATCAAAATATTTTTGGAACATTTTAGAAAAAGAGTAACTACCTAAAAAAGAGCCACCTATCCCAATTACTACCAAACAATCGAAATTGTTTTTTATGTTTTGAGCACACTTTTTAATATTAGTTACCCAGTCTTGATTTATTGGTTTCATCCAGCCTGTCATTTTACAGTTTTTTAATTTTTCAATCATTTCATTTTTCTTATTATAAAGATCATTAAATTCTTCTTGATTGATAAAAGAATTTGTATAAGTTTTAAAATCGAACTTTATCATACATTCACCCTCTTATTATCATTAGTATATCATAAATAGAAGATAATTTCACGACTTATTATTACCTTCATAAATAATTGCTTCATATATTAAATCTACTAAGTGATTACTTGGTTTTAGGGAATACTTCTTCATTATACGCTCAAAGATATCAAGTGAATAGTCTAATTGTAAATACGGGTATACTAATTCTTTTTTATTATTTAAGTCTTTTAAGTAATCTTTAGTATAAGATTCTTCAATTAATAGTAAAGGGTAATTTTTAGCCCATTGTTTAAATTTCTCTTTAATAAAAACAGGGTTGTTTACATAAGTAAACATATCTTTATCGTAAGAAATAATATTTTTAATATCTTCGTTTTCAATATATTTATTAGTTACACGATAATCAAAACGTTCTTTTAATTTAATGCCTTTTAGTTTTAAAGCACTTATTTGGGCAATAATTCCTTTTTCACTATCACTATGAGTAGGAATTACTTCTACAATAATATATTCATCTTTTTGTAAGTCCATAGTTCTTCACCTGTACATATTATAACACAAAAAAAGAGGTTTCCCTCTTTTATTTGTGAATATGTATTTCAATAGAGTGTTCTTTTTGATCGTTTACTAAGGTGATTGTTGAAGATATAATTTCTTTACCATCAAAAATTGTTTTATCTTTTGAATCTTTTACTACTTCAATCTTATAGATTGTATCTAAATAGTTATAAGTTGCTTTATAACCATCCCAAGATATTGGTATTTTTGGTACTATTTTTAGTTTATTGCCATGCTTTTTAATACCTAGAATATCTTGTACACCAACTCTATAGAACCATCCAGCAGATCCTGTATACCATGTCCATCCACCTCTAGCTGGGAAGCTTTCTGATGAATAGATATCAGCTGCGATAACATATGGTTCTACTCTATACTTCTCTACACTAGCTGGGTTCTTAGTTCTATTAACTGGGTTTATCATTTGATAGTAACGATATGCCCTATCATGATATCCTGCTTTAATTAAGGCCATTAAGTACCAAGCAACAGCATGGGTATATTGTCCACCATTTTCACGAATTCCTTTTGGATAATTCATAATATATCCTGGATTATTTAATGATTTTGAGAAAGCAGGAGTTAATAGTTTAACGATCTTATTCTTCTCATCAACTAATTGTTCTTCTACAGAAGTAATAGTCTTTTCTACTCTATCTTTTGGAGCAACACCACTGATAATTGAGAAACTTTGAGATATTAAGTCAATTTTACATTCAGTATTTTCATGACTTCCTAACACGTCACCATTATCAAAGAAGGCACGTAAGTAATATGATCCATCCCAAGTTTTTTTATTAAGACTTTCCTTTAATTTATCATTAAACTTTTCATATTCTGATAAATCAAAGTCTTTATCATATTCTTTCATCATTTTCATGAATAAATCGATGGTGTTGTAAAGGAAGAATCCTAGCCAAACACTTTCTCCTTTACCTCTAATACCTACACGGTTCATTCCATCGTTCCAGTCTCCTCCACCCATAAGTGGAATTTTATGAGTTCCTAGGGAATGCATTGATTTATTTAGAGATTTTAGACAGTGTTCTAATAGGGTATCTTTCTTATCTGAATAATGGAATACCATACCTTTTTCATTTTCGTAGTCACTTAATGTTTCACCTATTACATATGGTACTTTTTCATCTAAGATTGAATAATCTCCTGTTGTATCTACATAGTTAGCAGTAGCATATACTAACCATAAGAAATCATCTTGATAACGGCTTCGTAAACCGAAATGGTTTTTTTCATGCCACCAGTGAAGGACATCGCCCTCCATAAATTGATGGGCAGCATTAGTTAAAATTTGATGCTTAGTGTAATCTGGCTTAATCATTACAATATTCATAGAGTCTTGCAATTGATCACGATAACCAAAAGCACCACTTACTTGATAGAATCCAGCTCTAGCTAAGATACGAGATGACATTGCTTGATATAAATACCAACCATTAATCATATAATCAAAGCTATTATCTTGCGTATTAACTTGAATAGTACCAAGAGTTTTATTCCATTTATCTTTAACTGTTTTTAACTCTTTCTTACAGTTAGCTACATTTGTATACTTAGCAAGTAATTCTTTATTTTCTTTGTCACTTAAGCCACAACCTAAGACAAATACTAAAGTTTTTTCTTCACCTTTTTCAAGAGTTACTGGTACTTTAATGGTCTTCATAAGAGTTTTATTACATTCAGCATAACCAATGTAATCTGATGAAGACATAAATACAATTACGTCACTATAGTTAATACTATATACATTACGCATCTTTAGATAGTTATCATCACCCATAAACTCTGATAAGATGTGTCTTGTTGTTTTTTCTTCAAAGTTTCCGAAAGTTGGATTAATCCAGAATTCAACATCTACTAAAGTTTTTTCTTTCTTATTAGTTATTTTCATAAGATAGATTTTTACAGTATCTTCAGCGGCGACAAATTCTGTAATTTCGTGTTTATATTCTTCTGTTTCACTTTCTAAAACACTATAACCAAAGCCATGTGTACATTTTTCAGGATCAAATATTTTACCGTTAAATTTAAAACCTTCACTCTTATCATTTACAATCATTTCATTAGTCCAAGAAGATATTTTAAATTCTCCTGAGTTATAAGCATAGGTATAGCCACAACCATTATTAGTAACAATTGTACCGAATGATTTATTAGCAATTATATTTGACCATGGAGCTGGGGTATTTTTATTGTAGATTACATATTCTTTACCATTATTTTTAAAACCACCATAAGTATTATCAAATGATAATTTTTCTTTATCCACAAGAGGTAGATTGGTCTCCTCTAATGAAACTGGGTAATCACTTATAGTATTATTTCTTTGTAAAGCTTCAACAGCTTCTTTTAAACTAATATGATTTTCAACAACAAATCTTAGTCTAGGTACTACATTTAATAGTTTTCTATCTTCTTCAGTAATATCATTTTTATTAATTACAGTTACACTACCTGGAGTATGATAGAAACTATTTAATGTATAGATACGATACATTTCTTGATCTATTTCTTTCTTTATTAATTTAGCGGAGTCTGTTTCTTCATTATTAATGATAATTACATCTACAAATATTGATTTATTTTTGTAGTATTCAAAAGCTTTTAATATTTCATGAACAAAGCTCATATCACTAATATCAAAGATATCTACAGTAATGATTGGTCTATCACCACTGACACCAAATTTCCATAGACCTGTTTGACCTAAAGCATTTTCTCTTAAGAAATTCATTCTTTCTTCACTAGCTGATATTTTAGTTGTTTGGTACAAGTAATTTAACATGATATTGTAAGTTCGCATGTTTTCACCAGAAATATTCATGTTCTTAGTATCAATTACATTCATTAAAGTAGAAATACGGAAAGCTTTCTCAAGCGCAGTAGTATTATCGTAGCATTTAATCATTTCTTCGATTTGTTCTCTACTTCTACCAAAACCAATAACCATATAAATAGATGTAGAAGCGTTAGCAGGTACAATAACTTTGTTTCTTAGAGAAAGAACTGGATCAAGGTTGTCACCTACATAGTTTGATAATGCTTTGTTTAATCCAACAGCATCATGTAGACGATGATTTCTACCAATGAAGTTTCCCCTTTCAGTTTCATAAGAGAATTCTTCTAATGGTTTTTCAATAATCATTCTAGTAACCATATAACTACTAATATTACTATCTCCACGACTCTTTCTTTTGGCAATTAAGCTATTTGTTTTAGGATCATACTCTGTTTTAATAAACATGTTATTGAATACTTTATGACTTACATCATCCATATTTTCAGAAAGAATTGGTTCGGTATAACTTGTTAATTCTAATTCTTTATCTTCTTCTGATTCATTCTTAAAGGTAATTTTTCTAATTTCAGTATGATGATTTTTACATACTACTATTTCAGTTTTAGTAGAAATATCATTATCTTTTCTTAAATATTTAATTTTGTCAGAAGCAAATACTACTTCATATTTTTCGGGTTTTACATTCATAGGTGCATAAGTATTACTCCAAATATAATTAGTTTTAGTGTTTCTAGCAAATAAGAATATACCATAATCTAGTTCAGTTACTTTACGATAACGATTTAATTGTAAAGTACGATATCTAGAGAAACTATTACCTCTATCATTCATGATAAGAGAGTATTTTTTATTTGATAAAACTGACATTTCTGGTAAATAAGAAATGTAATCAAAGGCTCTAATATCGTTTTCAATTTGTTCTTTGTTGTAGTCATATTTTTTGTATTTAGCCATCTTCATATCAATACTTGTTTTAATTTGAACTTTTTCTTTTAGTAGTAATTCAAATGTTCTTACATTGACATTAGAATGGAAATAATCTTTAATAATACCCTTTTTCAAATAATTGGTAATACCAAGTAAACTCATTCCTTGGTGGTGAGCAAAATATGCTCTAACAACGTCTTTTGTTTCATAGTCATAAGACTCATAGAAACCATACTCTGAAAGCATACCTAAATCTTTAAATTTCTTCAGGTTATCAAATACTTCTTCTGGGAATAATTCAATAGCCATAATACATGAGTATGGTGAAACTACAATTCTAGTTTCTTTGTCTTCTTTGGCTTTCAAATATGGATTTGAGAAAGCTTTATACTTGTAATTTAAGGAATTATCTAATTCATCATAAGCTGATTCTGACATACCCCAAGGTAATTTATGAGATATTTTACTGATGTAATCTTTTTGACAAAAATAGGCAAAATTATAAGACTCATCTAATAATGTATTTGGATAATTTCTCATAAATAATAATGGCATGAAGTATTCAAAAGCAGTTCCTGACCAAGAAATTAAACCTTTTCTACCTTTATAAGTTGTTAAGGACTTATCTAGACAGAACCAGTGTTTACTTGGAGCACCACCGAAACAAATTGCTAAATAACTAGTTAATCTAGACTCTGAAGCAAATTTATTGTAGTTATAGGTAGATAATTTACCTTCACTTTCATCATAACCAATACTAAATACGTCTTTCTTTGTATATAGTTTCTTAAAGTTGGTATTTTTAATTAATTTATCACATAGTTTTACTAATTTTTCTTCACCATGCTTTTCTAAGAATTCACGTACAACTACTAAACAGGCTACTAAATTTCCAGAGTCAATAGTAGATACAAAGTATGGTGGAATAACTTTTTTAGTTTCTATGTTATACCAGTTATATAAATGACCATGCCATTTATCTAGTGAATCTATTGATTCTAAGATTTTTCCTAAGTAATCAATAGCTGCTTCTTTGGTAATAAACTCTAATTCACAAGCACTTACTACACTAGATAATGAATATCCAATAGCAGTTGGAGATGTTCTTTTATCAAACTGCTCATCTCTATTTTCTTGGTAATTATCTGGTATTAAGTAATTATTTTCTTCTTGTAGGCCATCTTCAAAATACTTCCAAGTCTTTCGCGCAAGACTATTAAGTATTTCTACTTTTCTTTCTCTTAATTCTATTTGAGTATGATCAATTGTTCTACTAACAAAGTATAGAACAAAAGGCCCACTTAAGAATACAATTGCTATTAAATAGGCTAAGAAGTTATGTTTATAAATACCTATACCAATAAATATTAAGGCAAATACAATATTTATTGAGAAATTACGAATATAATTCTTAAGACTACCATCAACAGTTTTTTCTACTTCTTCAGCAGTAATCCAATTTAATAGATTTTTATGGCTTACATACAATCTATAAAGAGTACGGAAGAAGGCATCCATATATAGTTTTGAATAATATGGAATAGTTGCGAAAACTATGTAAGATCTTAATAAGATACTTTTTCCTCCATAATATAGATGTTTATAATACACTTCTTTTACATGTTTCTTTTTACGACTTTTATTACTTCGTATAAAGAATAATATTGATATAGCTATTTCTACTATTACTAGAGTAATCCAGAATAATGATTTCTTTAAACTACCTGTAAAAGCTAATAGAAGTATTAGTAATAACATTGGATGTAAGAACATTCTAATGATATTATCTAGTATTTTATATCTTTCTAGTAGATTAATTGGGTTTTTAACAAAATTATTGTTTTTATTTGGAACTTTATTACCTACCCAAGTCATTATTTGGGTATCTCCTCTAGCCCATCTATGTTGTCTTGTTACATCTATTAAGAATTTAGATGGGAAGTCATCAATTAATTCAATGTCAGATACATAACCACATCTTAAATAATTACCTTCTAGTAAGTCATGAGATAAGATTCTATTATCTGGGAATGTATTTGATAATAAATCATTAAATATATGTAGGTCAAATATTCCTTTACCGACGAAACTACCTTCACCAAAAGCATCTTGATATACATTTGGTACAATAGCAGAATATGTATCAAAACCACCAATACCTGCGAAAATTTGGCTATATAAGCTCTTATTAGTGGCTTCTATATCAATGCTCAAACGTGGTTGCATCAAACCATATCCACCAATTACTTTTGTTTTAGCACTATTTAATATTGGTTTATTCATTGGATGTGCCATAGCACCTACTAAGTTAAGAGCTGAGTTTAATACTAGTTTTGTATCAGTATCTAGGGTAATTACATATTTAATGTCAAGATTTTTATCATGAAGCATATTAATTTGGAAGTATTTTTCTTCATCTACTGGTTCACCAAGTAAAATCTTACAAAATTGGATTAAAGCTCCTCTTTTTCTTTCATATCCTAGGAAAGTATCCTCTTTTGGATTCCAAATTCTTTTACGATAGATAAAATAGAA
>CACZGA010000018.1 GCA_902780585.1 uncultured Erysipelotrichaceae bacterium
AAACTACATATTATGGAGACTTTGCTGTAGAAGAAGGTTTAAAAAATATGAGTCTTGATCAATGTAAAAAATTAATTGATTTAGGTAAATAATAGAAAGAGAATTTTAATTATTCTCTTTTCTTATTATTTTAATTTTGTTATAATTAATATGATAAAGAGGGTAGTTATGAAGAAGTTATTTAAAGGTATTGTAAAACTTGTTTTCTTTATTGTATTTGTCTTATTCGTTATGACTGGTATAGATTATTATAGAATGAGAAATGGATTAGTGCCTATATTTAATAAATCCTATTATAATAGTAAGACTAGAATACAAACGTATAAAGGTGTTTTTTATGAAGCAAAGAGACAGTATTTTGCTAGTGTTAGGGAACCTTTAGAGGAATCTAGTGATATTCATTTTTATTTATTTACTTTACCTTTACCTTTACCTAGTTTGAAAAAAGAAGTTGATAATTCTTATCAAATTATATCTGAAGAGGTTAGTAATTGTAGTCAGGGTTCTTATTTGTATTATGCTGATTTGAATCAAAAGGTTTATTTTTATTGTATTTCTGGTTTATCTATTAAAGATAATGGTAAAACTATAAATACTGTTTCTAGTGATGTTATTGATAAATTAAAAGATCAAATGGATTTTATGGGGTTATTAAAAGATCAGACTACTATGTATTTTCAATTAGAAGAGGGAGATGTTTCTCCTTTAGGACTTAGCTTATATCAATGTAATTCTTATAATGTAAATGATGTTTATATTGGACCTAAGAATATGACTTTTAATGATGATTTTTGTACTTATAAAGATGATGATTTTAAGTTTATTTATACTATTGTGGATGAGACACCTGATAATATTCAAGAAGTAGTTGATGAAGAAGGTAACGTTATTTTTGAAACGTTCTATGAAGATGATCTTTATTATTATCAATTTAATGTTCCTAAGAGTAGTTATATATTTGTAGAAACTCCTGAAGTTAGAGGTAAAGCTGCTACTAAGACTCCTCTTTCTGTAGCTCTTTCTACTGGCTTAATTACAATTAAAGATTTAGAGGATAAGGGAATTACTTTTGATTCGGTAAAAAAGGTACCTGATGCAGTAGGCTTAGATTAGTATTAGAAACATTTAAAAATGTTTCTTTTTTTTATAAATGAATTGTATTTTTATTCATTAAATAGTAAAATTATGAAGTATAAATAGGAGGAATAATATGTTAGAGATTAAGAAAATTACAAAAGTATATCAAACTGAAGGATTTAAACAAAAAGCTTTAGATGGAGTAAGTATTAATTTTCGTAAATGTGAATTTGCTTCTATTTTAGGACCTAGTGGTTCTGGTAAAACTACTTTGTTAAATATAATTGGAGGACTAGATCATTATGATTCTGGAGATTTAATTATTAATGAGACTAGTACTAAGGAGTATTCTGATAGAGATTGGGATACTTATCGTAACCATAGAGTAGGTTTTGTTTTCCAAAATTATAATTTGATTACTCACCAGTCTGTTTTAGCAAATGTTGAACTGGCGTTAACATTATCGGGAGTTTCAAAAAAAGAAAGAACAAGAAAAGCTCGTAAAGCACTTGAAAGAGTGGGCTTAAAAGATCATATTCATAAGAGGCCTTCACAATTATCTGGTGGGCAGATGCAGAGGGTTGCAATTGCGAGAGCTTTGGTAAATGATCCAGAAATATTACTAGCTGATGAACCTACAGGAGCGCTTGATACAGCAACTAGTAAACAAGTAATGGATCTGTTAAAAGAAATAGCAACAGATAAATTAGTTATTATGGTTACGCATAATAGTGATTTAGCTGAAGAGTATTCTAATCGTATTGTTAAGTTGAAAGATGGTAAAATAATTGACGATTCTCATCCATATGATGGAAGTGAAGATACTAAATTAGATTTATTTGAAAGTGAAAAAAAGAGTAAGAAGACATCAATGAACTATAAAACAGCTTTGTCTTTGTCATTAAATAATTTAATGACTAAAAAGGGTAGAACTATGCTTACGGCTTTTGCGGGATCTATTGGTATAATTGGTATTGCACTTATTATGTCTTTATCTCATGGAATTAATTTATTTATTGCGAAAACTGAAGAAGATACTTTAAGTGCTTATCCTTTAACTATTGAGAAAGAGTCTGTTGATATGTCTAGTATGTTGCAAACATTCGCGGGTAATAATGATAAAAACTTGGAAGAAGATGGTAAAATTCATTCTATTAGTATCATGGGAGATATGTTTGAGACTATGTCTAAGGAAGTTAAACATAATGATATTAAAAGATTTAAAGAATATTTAGAAAAACATTCGGAGATTAAAAAATATACTACTGATATTTCTTATTCTTATAACGTTACTTTAAACTTATATAAGAGTGATACTGATAAAGTTGTTAGAGTTAATCCTACTACTGTACTTGATACTATTGGTTTTAATTCTAGTGGTTCTTCTATTATGTATAGTAGTTTATTAACTAATTATGATGTATTTTATCAACTATTAAATAATGAAACATTATTAAAACAACAATATGATTTAGTAGATGGTAGATGGCCTGAAGATTATCATGAATTAGTACTTAATGTAGGTGAAAACAATGGTGTAAGTGATTATACTTTATATAGCTTAGGTATTTTATCACAAGATGATTTAAAAGAGCAATTTAATAATATGATAAGTGGCAAAGAAGTTAATTTTGAAGAGCACTCTTATGAAACTAGTGATTTTATAGGATTAACATTTAAAGTAGTCCCTAATTCAAGTTACTATACTAAAGAAAATGGTATTTGGGTTAATAAAAGTGAAGATGAAGAATACATGAAGGATGTTATTAACAATGCTGAAGAAGTAAGAATTGTTGGTATTATTCGTCAAAATGAAGAAGCTGTTAATACAGGTAGAGATTATGGTTTAGTAGGTTATAAAGAGGAATTGATGAATCATCTAGTAGAACAAACAAGAGATACTGATATTGCTAAAGAACAATTAGCTGATGAAAATAAAAATGTATTTACTGGTAAAGAGTTCTCTACAAATTCTAATTTTGATATGAGTTCTTTAACTCCAGAACAAATGATGGCTTTGCAAAATATGTCTCAAGAAGAGATGGCTACATTTATGAAAAGTTATTCTGAAAATATGACTTCTTCTTATACTGAAAATTTACGTAAGATTGGTATTGCAGATTTGAATAATCCAGATTATGTATACATTTATCCTAAAGATTTTGATTCTAAAAAAGAAATTGTTAAAATTATAGATAATTATAACAAAGGAAAAGAAGAAGCTGATAAAATAGAATATACTGATGTAGTTGGTATTATGATGAGTAGTGTAAGTACTATTGTTAATGTTATTAGTAGTGTTTTAATTGCTTTTGTAGCGATTAGTTTAATTGTATCTAGCATTATGATTGCGATTATTACTTATATTTCAGTAATTGAGAGAACTAAAGAAATAGGTATATTAAGAAGTATTGGGGCTAGTAAGAAAGATATTTCTAGAGTATTTAATGCCGAAACATTAATTGAAGGTTTAGCAGCTGGTGTTTTAGGAATTGTGGTGACAATTATATTTAATATTCCGATTAATATTATTATTAAAAATGTAGTTAATATTAGTAATTTATCGGTATTACCTATAGATGGAGCAATTGCTTTAATACTTATTAGTGTATTACTTACAGTAATAGCGGGATTTATACCAGCAAAGATTGCTTCTAAGAAAGATCCAGTTGAGGCACTTAGAAGTGAATAGATGTTTTTGGGTTAATCCAAATAATCCAGTATATATTAAGTATCATGATACAGAATGGGGAAGACCTAGTTATGATGATAGACATTTATTTGAAATGTTAGTATTAGAATCATTTCAAGCGGGCCTTTCCTGGGAATGTATTTTAAATAAAAGAGAAGCTTTTAAAAAAGCATATGATAATTTTGATGTTTTAAAAGTATCTAATTATAATTCTAGTAAAGTAGAAGAGTTATATCATAATAAGGATATTGTTAGAAATAAAAGAAAGATACTTGCTAGTATAGAGAATGCTAAAGTATTTTTAGGTATTCAAAAAGAATGTGGTAGTTTTTCTAATTATATTTGGTCTTTTACGAATAATAAAATAATTAAAAGAACTAATAGGGAAAATATCTCTTCAAATGAATTATCTGATAAAATATCACTTGATTTAAAAAGACGAGGTATGTCTTTTGTAGGTACTACAATTATTTACTCTTATTTACAAGCTATAGGTATTATTAATGATCATGATTTAGATTGTGATTTTAAGTAAAGAGCCTTCGTTAGAAGGCTTTTTCTTTCTTTCTTTCTTGACTTAATGGTTGTTTTGAACTATTATTAATAAAGTTAATAGGTCTGGAGGTTTTATAATGAACATTATTGTTGTAGGAGGTATTATTGAAAAAGACGGAAAATATCTACTTGTTAAGGAAAATAGAGGTCGTTGGAAGGGTACTTGGAATATACCGGCAGGATGTTTAGAAGACCAGGAATCTATTATAGAAGGGGCTTGTCGGGAAGTGTTTGAAGAGACAGGGTGCTCTGTAGAACCAGTAGGTGTTGTTGATATATTAAATAGGATTTATGATGATATGAATATTATTATTTTTCTTTTTGATATGAAATTAAAAGATGAAAATATTAGTTTTGATGACAAGGAAATTGCTGAGGCTAATTGGTTTACTTATGATGAGATTACTCGTATGAAAGATCAATTAAGAGCAGATAGTTATTTTATTAATTCTATTAAGAAAAAAGATAATAATGAAATATTACCATTAGATATTGTTACTATGAATAGATTTTTTAAAAATAATAAATAAATATTTAGGGAGGAAGATATATGATTAAATTATTTCGTAATTTTGAAAAGAAAGATTATTTACTATTTTTGGTTGTTGCTTTTTTAGTTGTTTTCTCTGTTTTTTTAGATTTAAGAACACCAGAATATATGAGTAAGATTACTATGCTTGTGCAAACAGAAGATAGTACAATGAAAGAAATATTAAATGCAGGTGGTCATATGCTTGTATGTGCTGTAGGTAGTTTAATTTGTACTATTTGTGTAGGATTCTTTACTTCTCTTTTAGCAGCTAGGTTTTCACGTAATACACGTAGAAAAATATTTTATAAAGTTGAAGATTTTGGTTTAGCTGAAATGAAAAAGTTTTCTACTAGTAGTTTAATTACACGTACGACTAATGATGTTACCCAAATAGAAATGCTTTTAGCTATGGGTTTACAATTACTTATTAAGTCACCAGTTATGGCTGTATGGGCTTTATTAAAGATTCTTGGGAAGAGTGGAGAGTTAAGTGCTGTTACAGGTATTGGTGTTGTTATTATAGTAATTACTAATTTAACTATAATTAGAATTGTTTCACCTAGATTTGCTAAGATACAGACTTTAACTGATAAGATAAATGGGGTTACTCGTGAGAATATTACTGGTATTCGGGTTGTACATGCTTTTAATGCTGAGAAGTTTGAAGAAAAGAGATTTTCTTCAGTAAATGATGATATTTCTAATACACATCTTACAGTTACTAAGACTTTTGCAGTGATGGATCCAATTATGAATTTTGTTATGCATTTTCAACATTTAGGTATTTATGTTGTTGGAGCATATTTGATTGTTCAAAGTGGAATGATGGGTAAAATTACAATGTTTAGTAATATGGTAGTTTTTTCTAGTTATGGTATACAAGTTATTATGTCTTTCTTAATGCTTACAATGATATTTATGATTTGGCCTAGAGCTAAAGTATCGGCTGAACGTATTAATGCTGTTTTAGATGAAGATGTTTCTATTATTTCTGGGACATTTGAGGGAGATACGGCTGAGAGAGGGACTGTTGAATTTAGAAATGTAAGTTTTAAATATCCAGATGCAGATGAGTATTTACTAAAGAATATTAGTTTTAAAGTAAATCAAGGAGAGACTATTGCGTTTATAGGATCTACTGGTAGTGGTAAATCTACTTTAATTAATTTAGTACCAAGATTATATGATGCGACTGATGGAGATGTATTTGTAGATGGTATTAATGTTAAAGAATATAAATTAAAAGAATTAAATAATAAAATTGGATATATCCCCCAAACAGCAGTTATGTTTACTGGCAGTGTTTTTGATAATGTTACTTATGGTGATAATGGTAAGGAAAAACCTACACTTGATAAAGTAAAAGAAGCTGTTAAAGTGGCACAAGCTAAGAGTTTCGTTGAGAAAATGGATAATGGTTATGATTCGCATATTGCTCGTGGGGGAACTAATGTTAGTGGCGGACAAAAACAGAGACTTTCTATTGCTAGAGCAATTGCAAGGGATCCTGAAATTTATATTTTTGATGACTCATTTAGTGCCCTTGATTACCAAACAGATGCTAAACTACGTAGTGAGTTAAAAAAATATACTAAAGATGCTACTAGTATGATTGTGGCACAAAGAATTGGTACAATTATGAATGCAGATAAGATAGTAGTTCTTGATAAAGGGGAGTGTGTTGGTATGGGGACACATAAAGAATTACTTAAAAACTGTGAAATTTACAAAGAAATTGCCTTATCGCAATTAAGTGAGGAGGAGTTAGAAAATGCCTAGACATGGAATGAACTATGAAGAAAAGTCAAAAGACTTTAAAGGCTCTATGCTTCGCTTATTTAAGAATTTAGATCGTTGGCGGGTTTCTTTAATTATTGGGATTATTTTAGCTTTACTGGCAGCTGTTTTAGCAACTATTGCACCTAATAAGCTAGCTGATGTTACGGATGTTATTAGTGAGGGAATAAAGCCGGATGTAGCTAAATTACAGAGTATTACGGAAGAAATTTATAAGCATAATATGCAAGATTTTACTTATGAAGGTGTTTTAATTACTAGTGATGATCAAAAAGAATATCTTTCTATGATTCAAAAATTGGATTCTTCTATGGTTACAGAAGACTTATTAGCGATGTTAGATAAGTTACCTAATTCTATTAAGAACTTAGTAGAGCCAAAGCTTGATCAAGATGAATTGAAAAAACGTGCTATATTACTTGGTATTATATACTTACTTAATTCTTTATTTGGTTATGTTGAAGGGCTTATTATGGCTTATGTAGGAATTGGGTATTCTAAGAAATTAAGAGCAGATATTAGTTTAAAGATTAATCGTTTACCGTTACGTTATTTTGATTCTCATGAGACTGGGGACGTTTTATCGAGAGTTACAAATGACGTGGATACAATTGGTATTAATATTAGTAATACTATTACTTCATTTGTTGCTAATGTTACATTATTTGTTGGTTCTATTGTGATGATGTTTGTTACTAATTGGACAATGGCTATTACGGCTATTTTAGCAAGTGTAGTTGGTTTCTTCTTATCTTTCTTATTACTTAAAAAGAGTCAGAAGTACTTTGTACAACGTCAAAAAGAATTGGGAGATTTAAATGGTCACATTGAGGAGATTTACTCTGGTCATAATGTTGTAAAAGCTTATAACGGAGAAGAAGAGGCTTTAAAAGAATTTGATATGATAAATGATCGCCTATATCAATGTAATCGTAAGAGTCAATTTTTATCTGGTATTATGCAACCTATTATGCATTTTATTGGAAACTTTGGGTATGTTTCAGTGTGTGTAGTTGGAGCTTTACTAGTTATGAATAATAAAATTTCTTTTGGTGTTATAGTAGCTTTTATGATATATGTACGTTTATTTACTAATCCACTTTCAAGGATTGCACAAAATATGACAACAATGCAATCTATTGCAGCTTCTGCTGAAAGAGTTTTTGAATTTATGGATGAGGTTGAATTAGCTGATGAAACTCAGCTTACGGGTAAATTAAAACCTAAAGATGCAAGCGGTAATATAGAGTTTAAACACGTTAAGTTTGGTTATGTAGATAAGAAAACTATTATTAAAGACTTTAGTGCTAGTGTTAAATCTGGACAAAAGATTGCGATTGTTGGACCTACAGGAGCAGGAAAGACTACTATGGTTAATCTTTTGATGAAGTTTTATGAAATTAATGATGGAGATATTTTAATTGATGGAGTATCTATTCATGATTTGAAAAGAGAGAATATTCATGATTTATTTGTGATGGTGTTGCAAGATACATGGCTATTTGATGGTACAATTCGTGATAATATTCGTTATAATAAAAAGAAGGTTACTGATGAACAAATCTGGGAAGTATGTAAAACTGTAGGAATTGACCACTTTATCCATACTTTACCTGGTGGGTTAGATTCAGAAGTAGGAGATAATCAAGCTATTTCATCTGGACAAAAGCAATTATTAACGATTGCTCGTGGTATGGTTAAAGATGCACCTTTCTTAATACTTGATGAAGCTACATCTAATGTTGATACACGTACAGAAGAATTAGTACAGAAAGCTATGGATAAGTTAACTGAAGGAAGAACATCATTCATAATCGCACATCGTTTGAGTACAATTAAAAATGCTGACTTAATATTGGTTATGGATGAAGGAAATATAGTAGAACAAGGAAATCATGAAGAATTATTAAAGAAAAATGGTTTTTATGCTAAACTATATAATTCACAATTTCAAAAATAAGTATTTGGAGGAGATTATATGACAATTTGGTTTCGTTTTTTAGATAAACATTTTAAGGAAGCTCTTTATTCTAGAAGTATTTCTTTAGAAAGTTTAAGAGAAATACATGCTAAAATGGAGAAGGATAATAATACTAAGAAAAAGACTATTAAGATTATTGCAATTGTTTTAGTTGCTGTTATGATATTTATGGCTTTTTCTACTTTTATGAATGATAAAGATTTTAAGTTGTTTCTAATGATTTCTTGTTTTGGAACTATTATTTCTTTATTAATATGTGGCTTTGTTTATTTTTGTATACTAGGTATATTTAATATGCAATATAATAAAGCAATAAAAGATTGTTATCCTGATTTATATGAAGAATTAAAATTATAATTAAAGATTCTAAGTTGACTTAGAATCTTTTTTTAAAGTATAAAAAAATTGCTTTTAGGGGTTTTTTTTCTGACGAATTCATTATAAAATAGTTATAGTAGGTGAGTGTATGAAAAATAAATATTTTAAATTATTATTGTTACTTTTTGTATATTTTATGGGGGTTAAATCAGTTTTTGCGTATGATAAGTATACATTAGAAGATTATGTGTTCTTTGATCCAGTGTCTTCTTCTCCTTGTGATTATACTAATTATTGGACTCCATATAATCAAAATACTACTTGCTACAGGTTTGTAGTATTAAATCCTAATGATACTGCTTCTGAGCCAACGATTAAAGTATTATTAGATCATGATGTAGATTATGGTACTTATAGTCAAGCTTCTACAATTTTAAGTGATTTGGCTTCTACTTGGACTCGTTTTACAGGTAATATTACTTTAGCAGATGAAGATACTATTAAAAATCTTATGAAGTTAGAAAATTATCCTACGGTTACAAATAATGTTATTCAAGGATTAGTTAATAAAGTCCCTGTTTACAATTTAGTTACTAATATGTATGTTATTAAGAATAAAGAAGTTGATTCTCATGATGAATATTGGTTAAGTGGGACTACTAATAATGATGGTTTTGCTTATGTTATGGTTGATAGTGGAGATAATTCTTTGGAAATGAAAAATTCATTATTAGGAATACGTCCTATGATTACGATTCAAAAGGATTTAGTTACTAAGTCTCCTTCACAGACTAATCTTAATTCTATTGTAAATAGTGCTACTGAATTTAAATTTCCTAAATCTGCTGAGTATGATGGATATACTTATAATGGGCTTCAAGGATTTACTATGGCAAATTCTAAGTTGGTGTTTGGTTCTTTTAATTCTAATAACTCTGGTAAAGGTTTAATGAGTGTTTATAATGGAAATGATTTGGCAACATTTGAACTTGATAAATATGGTGCTTTTGGGCAAATGAATGGAATGACATATAATTCTAAAACTAATTCTATTTTGTTAGTTGGACCAGAGGGATATTCTAAAGTGTTTGAATTTGATGGTGAGCAATTTGAACAGACAAATACTATTGATGTTCTTTATGATAAATATAGTGCTATAGGATTTGCCCCTGGAAATACTAGTTCTAATACAGATTATTATATTGGGCATATGAATCGTAAAGTTTATTTCTTAAATTCTGATTTTGAACAAGTTTATTCTTTTGATGTTCCTCATTACTTAACTGGACAAGATCTTGAATATAGAAATGGATATATTTATTGTACGGCTTCTGATGCAGGAGAGCCTAATAATTATCAATTATATGGATTTAAGGCAAATTCTGCTCGTATTTATGTGTATAATGCTAAGTTTAAGAGAGATGGAACTCCAGAAAATGGTTTTGGTAGATTAGTAAAAGTTTATTATATTGATAATATTAATAAAGATAATTTAGGTGGAATTGGTACAATTCAAGGAATTAGTTTTGATAGTAGTTATACATGGCTTGGATATAATGCTAGTACATATGATTCTAATTATCCTTATAAATTTTATCGTTTAAATAATGTTGATACTATGATTTCTCCTAATTATTATGTTACGTATGATGAGGGTGATCTTTATACAACTGTTACTATTAGAAGTGATGCTCAGTTACGTACTTTAGCTGGTTGGACGTTATCTTCTGATAAATATTCCTTATCTAAATCTTTTAATGATAGAAAGTCTGCTTCTAATGTAAAGGTATATGATGATTATTATAATACTGTATCAGTTCCTATTAAGGAATTGACTATAAGTAAAACAGATATATCTTTCCCTGATGGAAGTCTTTTTAAAGAATATAGTGTTGGATCATTTAATTATCCGGCCCAAACTCAATCTAATGGTACTATCAGTTATTCTTCTAGTAATCCAAGCACTGCGACTGTAGATGGAAATGGTAAAGTTACTATTCATGCTATGGGATTGACCAAGATTACAGCAACTATTACTAAAGGTGATGGTTATTATCAAGGTGAAGCAAGTTATATATTATTTGTTACTAAGAGTTTACAAGAGTTGTCTTTTAGTGAATCTAATGTATATAAAACTTATGGAGATTCTGCTTATACAATGACTGTTACACAAACATTGGGTGATGGAGCAATTAGTTATTCTTCTGATAATTTAGGCGTTGCGACTGTAGATAATACTGGTAAAGTTACAATTCATGGGGCTGGGAATGCTGTTATTACGGCTACTGCTGCAGCAACTGATGGCTTTGAAGAGACTAGTGCTAGCTATACATTAAATGTTGCTAAGAAGTCTCAAACAATTTCATTTGCACAGTCTTCTATTAGTAAATTTACTGGAGCTGAACCATTTAGTGTTCCTGCTAACTTAACTGATGGCGATGGCACTATTACTTATTCTTCATCTAATCAAAGTGTAGCAACAGTTGATAATAATGGTGTTGTTACTGTTGTTGGTGGAGGGGATGCTATTATTACAGCTACTGCTAGTGAAACAGCTAATTATTTAAGAGCGTCTGCTAGTTATTCTTTAACTGTATCAGGCAAGAATGCTCAAACTTTAACTTTTGATTATACTTCAGTTGAAAAGACATATGGGGACGCAGCATTTACTATTGCCGCTCATCATACTACTGGAGATGGTAATGTAACTTATAGTTCTAATAATACAAGTGTGGCTACGGTTGATAATAACGGTAAAGTTACTATTAAAAAAGCAGGGGATGCTATTATTACAGCAACTGCTAGTGAAACAGCTTCTTTTTCTAGAACAACAGCTAGTTATTCACTAAATGTTAGAAAGAGAGAACAAACAATTAACTTCTCTGAGACAAGTGTTTCTAGAAAACTTACTGATCATACATTTACTTTAGCGGCAAATCTTACTGTTGGAGATGGTAATGTTACTTATAAATCTAATGATGAAAATATTGCTACTGTAGATTTAAGTGGTAAAGTTACTTTTCATCATGTAGGTACTGCTACTATTACAGCTGTGGCTGCTGAGTCTGATAATTACTTAAGAACTGTTGCTAGTTATGCTTTAACTGTTACTAAAGGAGAACAAATTATTACAAGGAATGAAGATACTTCTCCAATTAAAGTGTTAGATACGGCTGGTACTTATAAATTAGAAGTTGAACATGAAGTTGGAGATGGAGAATTAGTTTATTCTTCAAGCAATGAGAAAGTGGCAACTATTGATCAAGAAGCCCTTGTTTCAATTGTGGGTGTTGGTTCTACAACATTAACTGTTGTAGCTGAAGAGACTGATGAATATCAAATGGAAGTATATTCAAGGGTATTAGAGGTCGTATCTAGTCCTAGCCCATTAACTAGTAGTGAGGGAGATGCTATTGTTGAAATACCTAATACAGGGTTATTTAAAAGTATTCCAATAGTTTCTATTGTACTTATTTTATTAGGAATGTACTTTTTATATAAAAAAGAATTTATATTTACCAAGAAATTAAGTAGGAAGTAATATTCCTACTTTTTTTGTAAAACGTATCGAAAATATATTCGATTTATTATTGAATAATACGAACATCTGTTTTATAATAGATTTGGTGATGATATGAGACGAATTTATTTATGTATTGATTTAAAAACTTTTTATGCATCTGTAGAATGTGTAGAAAGAGGGCTAGATCCTTTTCAAACAGATTTGATAGTTGCTGATCCTAGTAGAGCAAATGGAGCTATTTGTTTAGCAATTACACCTAAGATGAAGAGTAGGGGTATTCCTAATCGTTGTAGGGTATATGAAATACCCAAAGATGTTAAACCAATTGTTGCTAAACCTAGAATGAAAAAATATATTGAGTATTCGGCTCGTATTTATGGTATTTATCTAAAATATGTTGATTCTGGTGATATTCATGTGTATTCAATTGATGAAGCTTTCTTAGATGTTACTAATTACTTACGTTATTATCATATGTCTGGAGTGGAATTAGCAAAGACTATTATGAATGATATTTATCAAACTACAGGAATTTTTGCTACGGCTGGAATTGGAACTAATTTATACTTGGCTAAGATTGCTTTAGATATACTTGCTAAACATAAGGAAGATGGAATTGCTTATTTGAATGAAAAGTTATATCAAGAGTTATTATGGGACCATTTGCCATTAACTGATTTTTGGCAAATAGCAGGAGGCACAGAAAGACGGCTTCTAAAACATAATATTCGGACAATGAGAGATATTACACTTACTAATCCTAATGTTTTATATAAAGAATTTGGTATTAATGCCGAGTTATTAATTGACCATGCTTATGGTAAAGAATCTTGTACAATTCGTGATATTAAGAATTACAAACCTAAGTCTAATTCTATTTCTATGAGTCAAATTCTTTATGAAGATTATGATTACCATAAAACTAAAATTATATTATCTGAGATGATTGATCAATTAGTTGGTCAACTTGTAATTAAAGGGCTATTTACAAGGTGTGTTAGTGTATATATTGGTTATTCTAAAGATATTATTCCTTCTTTAAAATATAGTGTTTCATTTGGAGAAGATACTAATCAATATACGGAAATATTAAGGGCTGTTTTAAAAGAATATGATTCTAGGATAGAAGAGAATGTTCCAATTAGAAGGATTGGTTTATCTTTTGGTAAAACTAAAAAGAAAAGTATGGAACAAATGAGTTTATTTCAAGATATAAATAGTAAAGAAAAAGATACTAGATTAGAAAAAGTAACTGAAACAATTAGAGATAAGTTTGGTAAGAATTCTCTTTTAAAAGCTATTTCTTATTTGCCTGGAGCGACACAAAAAGAAAGGAATCGCTTAATAGGAGGACATAATGCCGAATAGGGTTAATAGAGCTAGTCAATTTATGCCCTTTGATGCTTTATGTGGATTTAGAGAAGCTCTTAGACAAGTAGAAAGAAAAGTTGAATTAAAAAAAGAATTATCTATTGATCAAGAAGAAAATCTTAATAGACAAATTAAGTTAATTGAAATTGGGAGTTTAATAGAAATAGTATTTTATTCTAAAAATGAATATTTAAAGATTATAGGAGAAGTTAAAAAGATTGATTTTATTAATAAATGGCTTATTGTTTCTAATGTTAAAATACCTATTACAGAGGTTGCTTCAGTGAAAATACTTGAAAAAAATGAAAAAATGTGATATATTATAGTCATGAAAGGAAGTACTTTAATAGGGTAACATTAATTGTACTTCCTTTTTTTTGTGAAAAATTATTTAGTAGTAGTTTTTTTTAATATATAGTAAGAGGTTTTATAATAATAAGACTTCTTTTTTTGTGAATTATTATTTTTTATATTGATAATATGTTAAATTTTAATAATCTTCGATTATGAATAAAATTAATAATATGATAAAACATCTTAGGGGGGGAAGATTATGAAGTATATTATATTATTTGGGTTCTTATTTATTGTATTATTCTTATATTGTGCTTTAAGAGTAGCAGGAGAAGCAGATAAAGATAAATAAATAGTTACTATTACATAGAAAACTTGGTATAATAGTAATTGGTGATATACATGAAGAGAAGTGAAGTAGATCGTAGTAAGTTAAGCCCTATGATGCAGCAATATATGGAAATAAAAGATCAATACGAAGATTGTATTATCTTTTTTCGCTTGGGAGATTTCTACGAGATGTTTTTTGATGACGCTATATTAGCTTCTCGAATACTTGAATTAACTTTAACTGGTAAACAAGCTGGTTTAGAAGAAAGAGTACCTATGTGTGGTATACCTCATCATGCTTATATTTCTTATGTAGATCAATTGGTAGACCAAGGTTATAAAGTTGCTATTGTAGAACAATTAGAAGACCCTAAAGAGACTAAAGGAATGGTTAAGAGAGATGTTATACAGGTAGTTACTAAAGGGACTAAAATTGATTCTAATATTGATGCTAAGAGTAATAATTATATTGCGAATGTATATGCCTTTCCATATTGTTATGGAATTAGTTATGCTGATATTTCGACGGGTGAAGTATATGCTTTTTTAGTAGAAGGAGAAGATAATAAAGTAATTCATGAAATTACTAAAATGGGATTTCGTGAAGTAATAGTAAATGATAGTATTAATCGGGAATTAGTTGATACTTTAAGAAGTAATTATGATATATTAGTTACTATACTAAAAGATGGGGAAGAAGATAATGAATATTCCTATATATATGCTGATATTGAAGATATTAGGATTGTTCAAACGTTAAAGCATTTATTATATTATATTATTGATACTAAAAAAGGAGATTTACATCATCTTCAACCTTGTCAAGTTATTAAGAGTTCTATGTATTTGGAGTTTGATGCTAATACTAAAAAGAATTTAGAATTAGTAGAAACTATTCGTAATAGAGAAAGACAATATTCTCTATTATGGCTTTTAGATAAATGTAAGACTGCTATGGGAAGTAGAATGTTAAAGAATACTATTCTAAATCCTTTAACTAATAAAAAAGAAATACTTAGAAGATATGATATGGTATCTTTATTAAGCTGTGAGTTTATATTAAGAGATGATTTAATTAATGCTTTAAGTAATGTATATGACTTAGAAAGATTAGTAGGACGTATTACTTATGGTAATTTAAATGCTAAAGATTTGTTACAATTAAAAACATCTTTAGGGCAATTACCAATTATTTCTAAAATATTAGGAGAGTTACATTATGATTCTTCTATTGAAACATTTGAAGAGTTATATTCATTACTTGATCGCACTATTTTAGAAGATGCGCCTTTTACTTTACATGAAGGTCATTTAATAAAACCAGGATATAATAGTGAATTAGATGAATTAAAGAAAATTAGTAGTGGTTCTAAGGATTTTATTTTAGAGATGGAACAAGAAGAAAAGAAGAGAACTGGTATTAAGAATTTAAAAGTTGGTTTTAATAAAGTGTTTGGTTATTATATTGAGGTGTCTAAGGGACAATGTAATTTAGTAAAAGATGAGTTTGGATATGAAAGAAAGCAAACTTTAGCTAATTGTGAGAGGTTTATTACACCTTTATTAAAAGAAAAAGAGAATATTATACTGGGCGCTGAAGAGAAGATAATATCTTTAGAATATAAATTATTTATGGATATTAGAGAAGTTGTTAAGAGATATGTGGGAGGACTTCAAAAGGTTGCTAAAATAGTTAGTGAAGTTGATATGTTACAGTCTTTTTCAATTGTTTCTGATACTTATAAGTTTACTAGACCAGAGATTACTACAGAGCGAAGTCTTAAGTTAATTGAGTGTCGTCATCCTGTTGTTGAACAAGTTATGAAGACTGAATATATTCCTAATGATATAATTATGGATAAAACAACTAATATTTTATTAATTACAGGGCCAAATATGGCTGGTAAGTCTACTTATATGAGACAATGTGCAATTACGGTTATTATGGCACAGATGGGCTGCTTTGTACCATGTAAAAGTGCTAGTTTACCAATATTTGATAAAATATTTACCAGAATTGGGGCTAGTGATGATTTAGTTAGTGGAGAATCTACTTTTATGGTTGAGATGAAAGAAGCTAATTATGCGATTAGTGAAGCTACGGAAAATAGTTTAATTTTATTTGATGAGCTTGGTAGAGGAACCGCAACATATGATGGAATGAGCCTTGCACAAGCAATACTTGAATATATTCATGATAAGATTAAAGCTAAAACTATGTTTTCAACACATTATCATGAGCTTACTTCTTTAGAAAAAGATTTAAAGCATTTAAAAAATGTCCATGTATCTGCTTTAGAAGAGAATGGTAAAGTTACATTCTTACATAAAGTTAAACCCGGAGCAGTTGATAAGAGTTATGGTATTCATGTAGCAAGTTTAGCACATTTACCTAATTCTTTAATTGAAAGAGCTGATGATATATTAAATGTTTATGAAAAGAAAAACATAAAGAAAGAAACTTTTACACAAACAAGTTTATTTGAATTAGCAGATGAAGAGATAGTTGAAAAGAAAAATGAAGTAGAAGAAAAAGTAAAAGCAATTAATCCATTAGAGATGACCCCAATGGAAGCTTTAAATTTCTTATATGATTTAAAAAAAGATATCCAATCTAATAAATAATAAAGACAATAATTTATAAAAATGATTTAGTAAAAGTCCGTTTTTTAACGGATTTTTTTCTTTTTTAGAGTTATTGCTGTTTTATATAGAAGCCTGTTATTTATTAAAAAAAGTACTTCCAAATAAAAGTTAACTGCAGTTTCAAAAAGTTGATTTTAATTGTTGCTTGCGATTATCCAAAATGATATAATGAGATAGTAATAATAGGTGTTGTAGAATTATCTTATGGAAATATCTCGTGCCTCATTATATTACGGAATCAAGGAGTAAAGGAGGTGTAGTAATGAAAAAAGGAAACAAAAAGTACCTTGTGGTTGCTGTATTACTATTACTTTTAGCTGTAACATATTCTACTTATGCAATTTATAAATCAAGTGCTACTGGTACTGCAGAAGCAACAGCAGCTAAATGGGTTGTAAAAGTTAATAATACTGATATTGTAACATCAGATACATACACGTTTACAGCATCTGACATTGTTTGGAATGCAAACGAAAATGTAGCAAAAGGTAAAGTTGCTCCTGGATCAACTGGAACTATTAAACTTGCTATTGATACTAGTGAAGCAGAAGTTGCAGTTGATTATGCAGTACAAATTGGTACTGTAACAGTTGGCTCAGGTAATAATACTAACAATAATTTTGCTGTTACAGCTGCTGATAATCAAGGAACTATTGGTGTAAGTTCAGATGGTAAGACTATTAATTTAAATGTTGTGTGGACAACAACTGATTCTAATGAAGTAAATACTGCAGATATGGGTATGGCTGGAAAAGACATCGAAATCCCAGTTACAGTTACATTAAAACAACATGTTGGAGCTTAATATATAAATATAACAGAAGAATAATTTTATATTATTCTTTCGTTTAAAGTCTATGTTTATATATAGACTTTAAAGGGAAGTGTAAAGATGAAAAATAATGAAGAAAAAGATAGCAAAAAAGAAAGAAAAAGAGATTTAATAGTAAAAATTATACTAATAATCATTATCATATTATTGTTATTACATAATTGTGTAATGGTAAAAAAATCTAAAAATAATAGTAACAAGACACCAACTGGTAATGTTGATATCTTTGAAATAAAATGTGAGCAAAATGCTTGTGATAATCCTAAAACTAGTGATGAAAAAAATAATAATAATAGCATTAATAGTAATAATAGTAGTAATAGTAATCAGGATGCAACGACATCATCTAATGGTGATGGGAATGTAACCATTTTAGATAAAGATATTATTTGGAGTAGTGAAAATAGATTAAGAATATTTGAAAATTCAATATATGAATACAATGAGATAATTGCTCCAGAGAGTAGTAATGTATATCAATTTGTTGTTAAAAATGCGACTAAATATGATTTAAAATATACGATTGATTTTGTAGAAGACAATGATTTTAATATTAATATGAAATATAAATTAAAGAAGAATGATACATATATCTTTGATGAATATGTATCAGCTAGTGAATTATCATTACCAGAACTACAATTAAATAGTGGTGATAATGATACTTATTACTTAGAGTGGAAATGGGTAAGTAGTTCTAATGATACGGCAGTTGGAAATAATCCTAGTTCTAAATATAAGTTGAAAGTCTTAATTAATGCGGAAGGTAAATAATGAAAAAAGCAATAAAAATAGTAGAAAACTGTATATTAATATTATTAATAATACTTCTTTGTATTTATGGTGGACTTAGGTTTTTTAAAAAAGTAGAAATATATAAAGTAGAAACAGGTTCTATGGAAGAAAATATTCATAGAGGTGATTATTTACTTATAGTAAAGCAAAGTAATTATAATGTTGGAGATGTTGTTACCTTTCAAATTAATGGTGAATTTATAACTCATAGAATTATTAAAAAAGAAGGAACTAAGATTGTTACTAAGGGAGATGCCAACAACGTTGAAGATGATGAAATAGATGAAAAACAAATTATTGGAAAGCTAATGTATAAAAGTAAATTATTTAACTTTATCATTGATTTTAAATTTCTAATAATTAGTATGTTTATAGCTGGTTATTTAATAACGTGTTATTTTGATGATAAGAATAAAGATACAAGCAATGAGGAAGTGAAGGTGTGAAAAAGAAAAGATTAGTAGCGCTATGTTTATTAATTATTTCACTTGCTATAATAACTGGGACTTATGCTTTATATAAAAGTAGAGGTATCGGAAGTGCAAATATGACGGCAGCAAGATGGGATGTTTCTTTATTAGGAAATAATGATGATATAGAGTTAACATCTGGTAGTACAGGACAAGAATATTTATTAACGGTAAAAAATGAATCTGAAGTAAGTGTATCTTATGTTATAAAAATAACTAATTTACCAGATGATGTAAAAGTTAAACTTGATACAGGTTCTTATCAGAAAGAAATTAATAATGAGGTATTATTTGATGATGATAAAGAGTTGTTGATTACTGGGGCAACGGAGAGAAATCATATATTAACATTTTCTGCACCGTTAGATACTGAAGAAATTGATAATCAAAAAATTAAAATAGATGTAGAGTTTAAACAAAAAATAAGTTAGGAAGAAGGTGGATTAGATGACAAAGAAGAAAATAAAATATGCAATAATTTTATTTGCATTATTATTTGTTTGTTTATCTATGCCACATATTCTTGCTATTTTTAAGGAAACAAAAAGTAAAGAATTAAATATAAGTATAAAACATCCTAGTTATACAGTAACATTTAATCCTAATCAAGGAGTTGTGAATCCTACCAGTATGGTTGTGGTGTATGGCCATAATTATGACGCGTTGCCAACACCTAGTAGAACAGGTTTTGAGTTTGATGGATGGTATGATGCTTTAGTAGAAGGAAATAAAGTGTTAAACTCCACAATAGTTAATAAAACTGAAAATCATACTTTGTTTGCTCATTGGATTGCTAATCAATTAATTGTAAATGGGAATACTAATATTGACTTAATATATAGTACTTCTAGCCAAACAGCAACTATTAATGAAGCAACAAATGGTACGGGTAATTATACGTATATTGAAAAGTCTGAAACAAATGGTGAAGACCATACAAATTATATATCATTAAATGGTACAGAAGTAACAGTTGCTGCTAACACACCTGCAGGAACTTATGCTTATGTAGTAACTGTAACTGATACAGTTTCTGGTTCTAATATTGATGTTACATATACAATTAATATAGGAAGAAAGAAAATTGATCTTCCTACTTGTGGTACATTTACTTATAATAAAACGGAACAAACTTTATTATCGGCAACGACTGAATATAATGTTATTAATAATACAGCTATCAATGCTGGTAATTATGAAGTGGGATTAACACCAACAAGTAATTATGAATGGAATGATAGTACTACAAGTCAAAAAGATGTGACATGTATCATTGATCCATATGATATAGGTGTGTCTGGAAATGCAACAGTTGTTCCAACATCAAATAAAACATATAACGGAAATAGTATTACTCCAACACCATCTGTTATGGTACCACTTCCAACAATTATGTCTTCATATACTTTAACAAGTAGCGAATTAAGTTATACTTATTCAAACAACATAAATGTTGGAGAAGCAACTATTACAATTAATGGTGAAGGTAATTATACAGGAACTATAACGCAAAACTTTATAATTGAAAAAGCTGATGGATATATTAATTTATCAGAAATAAATAAATCTGTTTCTTATGGAACTAGTACTTTATCATTTACAATAACCTCTTCACATGGTGGAGCATATATTGTTACTGATAATAATGATACAGCAACATCAAATGTTGTTGGAAATACGGTTACAATAAGTAATCTTGATACTTTGGCGAGTGGGTCTACTATAGTTGTAACAGTAAAGAGTGAAGAAACAAATAATTATAATGAGGCAACGGCAATTTATACAATTAATATTACTAATGCTATATTATCTGGTGGAAGTGTAAAAATTACTGGTAATAATTTAGTTGGAGAGACATTAACAGCAGAAGTTACTGATACTTCTCCAGTTGCTTCATATTCTTATGAATGGTATACGAATACTTCACCATCAACAAGTGG
>CACZGA010000019.1 GCA_902780585.1 uncultured Erysipelotrichaceae bacterium
CCAAGTTATGCATTAAAATATAAAACCCCAATTGAGTATAGAACTCAATTAGGGTTCAACTAATTCTTTTTAAGTGTCTACTTTTTATTGACTAGTTCAAATTAATAATTCTTCTTTTTTTCTTTACATATATCTTTAAGCTTACATTCACTACATAAAGGTTTAATTGCTTTACAATAATATCTTCCAAATAACACCAATTGTAAATGCCTCTTACCCCAATCTGCTTTAGGATAACATTTCATAAGTTTCTTCTCAATAGTTAATACATTATCCTTCCGGTTAGCAAGCCCTAACCTCTTACAAACTCTTTCAACATGTGTATCTACAGCTATATAAGGATCATGATAATACTCACTTAAAAACACATTTGCACTCTTTCTACCTACTCCAGGAAAAGTAACTAATGCTTCATGGTTTCTAGGAACTTTACCATCATAATCATTAATTAATATCTTTGCAATCTCTTTTATAAATATAGACTTTTTATGGTAAGAACCAACAGATTTAATAATAACCTCTAAATCATTTAAATCAGCCTCTGCTATAGCCTCTAAAGTTGGATACTTATCAAATAATACCTTAGTAGCCATATTAACCCTTTTATCAGTTGATTGAGCACTTAAAACAATTGCCATTAACAATTCATAATCTGTATGATAAATAAGTTCACATTTAGGATCAGGAATCAACATATCTAAATATTGAGCAACATCATTCTTCGTCATCAAACCAACTCCAGTCCATTAATTCCATGTCAATATCAACATCCTTCTCTTCCTTTTTTTCTCTCTTCTTACGCATCTTATCAACATCTTGAACTGTAGTAATTCCTTTCTTTCCCCACTCATATAAAATCTTATCAATATATCTTAAATTAGATACTCCATTAAAAGTTGCTTCTCTAACTGCTTCTGTAATAAGCTCCTCACTAATATGATTCTCTAACCAAGCCTTAATAATCTCATATTCCATTGGACTAATAGTCCTACCAAACTCTTTTTCAATTACTTCATATATATTAGAATCCTCTTTTTTCTGATTAGCTTCATCTATAACAATCAACTCTAGTTTCTGAAAAAAAGGCTCTAAGCTAATATATTCTTCCATAATACCCTTATCATTTTTTAACACTTCAACTTGTATAAACTTTTTATCAGTTAAAATACTAATATAATTCATAACAGTAGCTATATCTAAATTTAATTCTTTACAATAATGTTCTGGGTCTAATAAAAATCTTTCCCCTAAATGATAAAAATACATAAGGAAAACAAACACTTCCATAGATAAATCAAATTTCTTATACTTCTTTAGAAAAAAGAAAGGTATAACCAATTGACCACTTTTAAGTATTTCTTTTAGTTGTCCATTCTTCATAGCATCATCTCCATGATTTATATTATAATAACACATTTCATCAAAAAAAAGAATCTTAAAAAGATTCTCCTTTAAACACTATTCATCATCTGAAGAATAAAAGTCATCATCAAAATCATCATGATCAGAATTAATAACATCATCATAAACATCTCTTAAAGGATCATTATTATCAACTTTATTTCCATCATCAATATTTAATCCTTCATCAGAATAACTTAAATCTAAAGGTGCTTGATTAGTTTGTTCAACCATTAAACTAGGACTAGGCTCTTTAAAAGTCTCCATAGTAGGCTCTAAATAAAATAAATCATATTTCTTAGTAATAATTTTAATAATAACAACCAGAAAAGCAAGTAAAGTAAATCCTCCCATAATATAAGCAAGTATTGGAATATGGAAATAATATAGTACACCAGCTGCTACTAAAAGGCCTACATAGATAAATGCTACTATTTTACCAAAAGCCATCTTAACACAAATAAAGAAATTAGCAATTGGTAAATAAACTAATAAAGTAGCACTTGTATACATTTTAGGATATAAACAATTTAATATTAATCCAAATATACCTAAAAATGTCAATGTAACTATAACTATTAATAAAATAAACATAGCATTAGAATTATTTAAAAACGAAAAAGAAAAATTATTTTTCTTAGCCGAAGGCTCTCCAAATATTTCCTCAATAGTTAAACCCTCATATTTATTTTTTAAACTAATAGAACAAAAATGATTATCATCATAAATTGCAATATAATAAATATCATTTGGTCCTTTACCATCAACAAGATAATTTTCACCAATATATATACTATAAGGAGCTCCTAATCCACCATTTAATTTAAAACCAAAATTTTCTCCATAATCTTTATCCGAGCAATAAGAAACTAATCCAATATTCTTCTTATCTTTACCAAATAATAGTAAATTAATACTTACTGACGATTTTGCAATATTATTATTATGAATTTCTTGAAAAGAAACAACCCCTACTCCATTATCTTCCCCAGAAGAATAAGAAAAATCAATATAATCAAACTTTTCTGTATGCACAGTAGCAGGTTGTCTAGCTGGAATTAATTCACCTATTTTATATTCTTCAGCTTGAACAGGTAAAAGCACACCAAAAAACAATAATAACATAAAGCATATTATTTTTCTGCTCATAACACATCTCCTTTGCCAAACTTGCTTACTATATAAGTACTAATAGCATCTTCATTATTATCTAAACGCCTATATAGTATTTCCCTTTCTATTTCATCATAAATATCTGTTAAATATTTACCTGGCTTTCTTCTTAACAAATTCATTATTTTCTGAGTAGTAATTTGTATCTCATTTCTTCCTTTAATTGGTAAATTATTATAAGTCTCTGTAATAATACGTATATCTTGCTTTTTAATTTCCCCAGCCACACTATTAACATACAATCCATATCTATAAAGTGTCATCGGATCTAAATTATTAAGCGGAATAGTCCTTCTAACATTAGAAATAAGTTCCGTTTCATTCTTTTGAAAAGGATACTTATCAGGATATTCCAACATACTCCATATACCAATTAAACTAATAGTATCAGAATCTAATACTTTTTCTAGATTAGATATTTCTAATTCTTTATCTAAGCCTAACTCTATCAATAATTTTATACCATTTTTGTAATTTGGGCTAGTAAATATTTTATCTAATTCCATTTTTTTTCGATAATAAGATAAGCCTTTTAATAAATGCTTATTCTTAATAATAGCCTCTCTAACCTCATCACATAAAGAAAAATCAAGAATAGTCGCAAAACGTACAGCTCTTAAAATACGCAAACTATCTTCAAAAAATTTTTCATCACTATTTCCAACAGTCCTAATAATACGCTTATCTAAATCCTCTTGTCCATTTAAATAATCTACTATTTTACCATTTATATCCATACATATAGTATTAATAGTGAAATCTCTTCTTAATAAATCCTCTTTTAAATCACTAATATATTGAATTTCTATAGGTTTACGATTAAATACATAGGTAATTTCTTTTCTAAAAGTAGTAATCTCAAATCTAACTCCCGAAAAGATAATTGTAACAGAACCATAATCTTCATTAGGAAGACAACTATCCGCAAAAATCTCCTTTATCTCTTTAGGCGTAGCATCCGTAGCAATATCTATATCATTAGATTCAATACCTAATAAATGATCCCTTACAAAGCCTCCAACAATATAAGCTTTATAAGAATGATTCGCAAATTCTTTCAGTAGTTTTAAAGCAACCTCTAGCATGAATCATCACCTAACCACATTATATCATAAAAAAAAGAAAAGAACCTAAATTAAGGTTCTTTTTTTAATATCTAATTACTTATTTACAGCATCTTTTAAAGCAGTTCCTGGAGTGAATTTAACAGCATTTCTAGCAGAAATTTTAACTTTTTCACCAGTTCTAGGGTTACGTCCTTCACGAGCAGATCTCTTTGAAATTCCGAAAGTACCAAATCCTGCGATAGGAACTCTATTTCCCTTTGCTAATGCTTCTTTAACTACAGAAGCAAATGCATCAAGTGCTCTACTAGAATCAGCTTTAGTTAATCCTGTTTTAGTAGCAATAGCATCAACTATTTCAACTTTCTTTAAACTTTTCATTTTTATTTACCTCCCTATGTAAATTAAGCATTATATCATGCTTACAAATTAAAATTACCATGTTTTTACATAAAAAGCAATAATTAAGCATGAAATTTACCAAGTTTTTTATTGATTTCAGTTAAAAGAGCAATAATATGCCCAACTGCAAATAAAACAATTGATAATAACACTGTAACAAACCAAATACAAAGCATTAAAGAGAAATTAAACTCTGTTGCTAAACATAATCCTGGATCTACATAAGAACTAGTCTTACAAGCTGGAAATAAATTGCCAAAAATAACTCCCAAGAAAAAACCTAATATAAGAATTCCTACCGCAAATATTTGATAAAAATTAAGCGGATAATCCTTTACTTGATTAGTAACAGACCTAACCTTAGGAAAATCTTTCTTTTCTTTAGTTATTTCATCAAAAAAGTTCATCTTACTTATCTCCTTTCTTAGTAGTTTTACTCTTCTTTTTAGTACCACTATCTTCAGTAAAAATGGCTTGTACTTTATCTTTTACTCCATCTGAAGCATCTTGTATCTTATCTTTTACAGTTTCAACTTTTTCTTTTATTTCATTTTTCTCAACAAAGTCATCAACCTTGTCTTTAACTACCTTAACTCCCTCTACTATCTTATCATCAACTTCAGTCTTATCTAAAACAACTTGTATTTTTCCACGAACTTCATCAAAATTACCTTTATTTTCAGAATGCATTTTCTTTTTATCTAAATAATCACGATATAAGAATATATAACGTCCAAATAGCATATGATAAACAAAATCTAAACAAGCAATAACTACTCCACTAAAAGCACTAGTACTAATAAGATCTACAGCTAAAGAGAACAAACTTAAAACAACAACTGCATAATATAACCATTCATTAGTTAATTCATTAAAAGGTGAATTAGTAAGTTGAAATTCATCCCAAATTCTAGACCCTCTAAATAATGTATGTACTAAGTAAATAATAAATATAAAACTAAGTGAAAAATCTAAAACTGTACTAAGCCCAAAAGATTGTACCATAGTTAATATAGATGTTAATGTAACAAAGAAATATACAAAAACTAAAAATAAGTTTAAATAATTAAAGTACTTCTTTCCAATAGAAAACTGTAATAATATAAAATATACAAATACTAATAAATAAATACTATTATGATTAATTACACTTACAAATAAATCAAGTGAAAAAACATTACTCGCAAAAGACTGACTACATAATATAATCGCACCAATAACTAGCAATATAAGTCTAGTAATTACTTCTCCATTCATATTCCACTTTTCTTTTTCTATTTTCATATAATCACCTTCTATAATTATTATATCATTAATATTTAAGAAAAGAATAATAAATGTGCTATAATTATTATAATATGATATAATAAGATGCAATTGGAGGGGTCAATATGAAATTACCAAGTGTAGCGCTAGTAGGAAGACCAAATGTTGGCAAAAGCACCTTATTTAATAAGATAGTGGGAAAACAAGTTTCTATTATTGAAGATTCCCCAGGTATAACAAGAGATAGAATATATCAAGAAGCAACCTACAATAATAAAAGATTCTATTTAATTGATACTGGAGGAATAGATGCCTCAAAGATGGACTTCAATAGTGAAATACAAATGCAAGCAGAAATTGCCATTCAAGAAGCTGACATTGTAGTATTTATGGTAGATGGCAAAGAAGGTTTAACTGCCAATGATTTATTAGTAAGAGATATCCTAAGAAAAACCGAAAAAAAAGTAATAGTCGCTATAAACAAAATAGATGTAAAAAGTGCTCAAGATAATTTATATGACTTCTATGAACTAGGCTTTGATACTTACATACCAATTAGTAGTATTCATAATACTGGTTTTATTGAATTAATGGATAATATCACTATGAATTTTAAAGAACAAGAATTTGAAAATGAAGATACTAGAATAAAATTCTCAATCATTGGAAGACCAAACGTAGGTAAAAGTTCATTAATGAATGCCCTTCTAAACGAAGAAAGAGTTGTTGTCTCAAATATAGCTGGAACAACAAGAGACTCTATAGATTCCATCTTAAAGTATCATAATGAAGAATTTGTAATGATAGATACCGCCGGTATGCGAAAAAAAGGTAAAGTATTTGAGGCAGTAGAAAAATACAGCTTATTTAGATCATTAAAATCAATAGATCGTAGTGATATATGCTTAGTTGTAATAAACGCTGAAGAAGGTATAAAAGAACATGATAAACATATCGCAGGATACGCTATTGAAAGAGGAAAGGGCCTTATCTTTGTAGTAAATAAATGGGACACCGTAACAGAAGAAACTATCCAAGATTTTGAAAAAAAGATGCGTGCTGAGTTTCAATTTGCCCCATATGCCCCAATAGTATATTTATCAGCTTTAACAAAGAAAAGAATCCACACACTAATGCCTGAAATAATAAAGGTAAAAGAAAACATTAAAAAAGAAATAAAAACTAGTATTTTAAACGAAGTAATAAGAGAAGCTTATCAATTAAATATACCACCTTCTTATAAAGGTAAAAGACTAAAAATATACTTTGTCTCCCAAACAGGTATAAATCCTCCTAAATTTACTTTTAGAGTAAACAATAAAGGCTTAGTACACTTCTCTTATGAAAGATATTTAGAAAATAAAATAAGAGAGAACTTTGATTTTACCGGAACACCTATTATATTACAATTCAAAAACAGAAATGGGGATGAAGAATGATAATCGGAAATAACAATCCAAATCCAAACAACCAAAATAATTTATTTGAAAAAAGATTCAATATGGTAAATGAAGCTGCTAAGAATAATCATAATAAAATAAATCCATTTCAAGAAGATAACCAAGCAAAGTACTATCAAGACCCAACAAACAAAAGTCAAATGGCTGATAAAGCCTTTGCTATGCTTCAACAAAGATATAATGATGGTTTAATTTCACTAGATGAATTTAACAGAAAATGTCGAAACTTAGATAAGTTTAGAAATAAACAATAAAAGACTATTAATATTAGTCTTTTTTATTTATAATATAATTAACATAGGAGGAAATATGATTTGTCCAAAATGTAATTCAATTATAGATAATAATAGTACTTTCTGTAGTAATTGTGGAAAAAGACTAAACACTACAGATTTATTAAAATCATTTATAGGTAAAAATTACTTAGAAATTATAAATAGTACTTTTTCTGTACCCGCAGCCCTATTTGGTTCTTTTTATTTATTAAGTAGAAAGATGTATTTTAAAGGAATAATAATAATTGGACTTATTCTATTAATTGGTTACTATAATATAGAAATAGCCTTACTAGCAACTATTATTACTCATCTATCTCTAGGTTTTATATTTAAAAAATTATACTTAAATTTCTCCCAAAGAAAAATAGATGAAATACAATTAAATAATCCAAATAGTACTACTACAGAACTATTAGAAATATGTAAAAAAGAAGGTGGCTTTGTCCATACATTCGCAGCTATTCCCATAGGAATAATACTAATTACTTCTTTATTTATAGAAAATAAATTTAATAATGTTGAAAATAGTATAGTAAAACAATTAAATAAATCATCAAATGATTTGACTTATAATATATCCTCAGAATTTAAAAAAGGAAAATACAACACTAGTAACTATCAACACTACCTTTATTATGACAATAATAATAATTGCACTATAACCATTATAATTAATAATACTCCCTTAAATAAATATATCCAAAATTATATAACAAAAAAAGATATTGAAAAAATAGAAACTATACATAACCAAGTATGGTACAAAGAAATAACATTTAATAAAGAAATCCAAGTAGATTTAATAACTGAATACAATAACAAACTTTATCATGTAAAATATCAATATGAAGGAGAAAAATGTAAAGGACTAACTCAAGAATTTTACACATCTCTATCAATGAATATAAATAATAATTAACTTAACACTTAAAGTAATATAAAAAAGATAATGAATTTCATTATCTTTTTATGATTGTATACTCTGAATATAAGCCATATATTGATTATATAACTCATTATTCTGAAATCTTATTTCTCCTTCTTCAAGTACCCAAAAACCATTCTGCTGAACTAAAAAAGTTAATACTGCACGACTTGTCTCTAATATATTATCTACTTTAGTCTTAGTTCTTTCAAGTAAACTCTTAGTTTCTGAAAAATCATCTTTCATAGAATTAGTAAACATTAATTCATTATACAATTGTACAAAATACTCATCCTCTGTATATTCATAAATATACTTCTTAATTACTTCTTCATCTAAATTGTTTAATAAAGTTTCCATATTTTTATCAAAAGAAGACTTCTTTTCATCCAAATATGTAAGTGACTTTGTAAATTCTGGTCCATCATTTTTATAATTTTCATATGATAAAATTGAAGTTAATTCTGGATCTTTAACTATCTGCAAAGTATCTTGCAGTAACACTGCATATTCATCTAAATATTTCTTAATAGCTTTTTCCACAACCCCATATTTACCAGATGTTTTAATCTTTAAATTATATCTATCTTTAGTAACATCTAATTTAGATAAACTATTAACTTCTTTTTTTAAATTATTTAATCTAGTAGCATCTCTAATAACAAAGAAACTAACTAGTAAAAACATATTTAATAAAACAAATAAAAATATGAAAAAGAATTTTCTTTTAGTACTCATAAATACACCCCATTTTATTAAAGAAGACTTTCTATCTTATTAAGCACATCTTTGCAACCTAGCTTAGTAACACTAGAAAATACTACTAAATCATCCCCCACTACTAAATCCATTGTATCTAGTAATATTTTTAAATTCTTTTGTTTCTTTACCCCACTTATTTTATCGGCTTTTGTCGCAATAACAGTAACAGGTAAATTATAGTATTTTAAGAAGTTATACATAAGTAAATCATCCTCTGTAGGCTTATGACGAAAGTCTACCAATAGAAAAACTCTTTTTAAAGTATCTCTTTTTTCTAAATACTCTTCTATCATCATTCCAAACTTAGCTTGTGTCTTTTTATCAACAGCGGCATAACCATATCCTGGCACATCTATTAAGTAAAAAGCATCATTGACACTATAAAAATTAAGAGTTTGTGTTTTACCTGGATTAGAAGAAGTATGAGCTAAATTCTTACGCCCTAAAATACAGTTTATAAAACTACTTTTTCCTACATTACTTCTACCTACAAGTAAAAACTCTGGTCTCCCATTATCAGGATATTGACTTCTTCTTGTTGCGATTATATCTAAATTTGCATCTTTAATAATCATATTATCTCCCCTTTCTGTTGATAAAATGATAACTCTTTATCCAAATCTTCTATTAACAATAAAGCATCTTCTAAAGACTTAGCCTTAACTCCGGAAGCATATTTATGACCTCCACCATGATGCCTTTCAGCTACCCTATTTATTTCTGGTCCTCTAGAACGAATAGATACTCTATATTGGTTATTCTTTTTATCTTCAGTTATTGTTACCCATACTAATAACTCTTTTATATAATTGAAATTATTAATCATATTACCAGCTGAAGCACTATCAACACCAAATTCATTTATAACAGTGTCATCTATAATAATATAACCTAATTGATTCTCCGTAACTTTCATATTTAAAGCAATATATCCTTCTAATCTTACTTCACTCAATGGTCTATAATATAACTTTTCATATGCTTTAGTTAAATCAAATGGATATTTTTCCATAAAATCTGCTACTAAACGAAAAGTATTAGATGTACAAGTATTGAATAAAAAACGATTAGAATCAGATGCTAAACCTAAATATAATAATTCTGAAATTTCACTATTACATTGTAATCCATTTTCTTCTATTATTCTCATTATTATTTCACAAGTAGAAGTAGCACTATCATCTATATATTCATACTGACAAAACTTTTCTACAAAAGGATGATGATCAATCTTAATTGTACAACTAAAGTCATCTACAACAGCTGAATCAACCCTTTTTAAATCAGGAGTATCACAAACTATAAGCAAAGCATTATCTACCTTTTCATTTTTATCTAGCTTCCCAATAGAAAGGAATTTAGCACTACCTGTACCAATTGCTAAGACCTTTTTATCAGGATAATTAAGCTTAATAGTATCTCTTAAAGCTAACTGACTACATAAAGCATCGGGATCAACCCCAATATGTCTAGCAATTACAATTGTTTGATATTCCTTAATTTTATCTATTAAATCTTTATACATTTTTCATTTCCTATCTATTTATTAATTTCATCGTCTCACGAGCAATCATTAACTCATCATTAGCTGGGACAACATAAACATCAATACTCGAATCATCTGTACTAATCTTCAATACATCATTCTTTACTTGGTTCTTATCTAAATCTATTTTTATACCAAGACAAGATAATTTCTCACATATATCTCTTCTAATTGACACATTTTCTTCTCCAACACTACCAGAAAAAGCAATAGCGTCAACACCATCTAATAATACATAGTATTGTGCAATATAATCCACAATTCTTCTAACATATTTATTCTTAGTTAAAATAGCTCTTTCATTTCCTTCATTGCAAGCTTCCAATAACTCATCTAAATCACTACTATATTCACTTAGTCCTAATACTCCACTAACTTTATTTAAATCATCAAGAACCTCACCAGCATTTTTTCCCTCTCTTTCCATTATATAAGGAATAATGAAAGGGTCAACGTCGCCACTACGAGTCTCCATAATAATTCCCGTTAATGGTGAGAATCCCATTGAAACATCAACAGACTTCATATCTTTAATAGCACAAACACTACCACCATTTCCTAAATGACAACTAATAAGTTTAAATGATTCTTTTCCTAATAAATCTTTCATAGTCTCACTAACAAACTTATGACTAGTTCCATGAAATCCATATTTACGTACTCCATAATCTTTATACCAATAAAAAGGCACAGCGTACAAGAATTCTTCTTCTCTCATAGTTTGGTGATAAGCTGTATCAAATACTCCTACAGATAAAGTCTCAGGGAAAACCTTTTTAACAGCTCTCATACCAAGTATCTCTCCCGGATTATGCAAAGGAGCATATAATTTTAATTCCTCTAAATCATTAATAACATCATCTGTAATAACAACACTATCACGATAACGATCTATTCCTTGTACAATTCTATGTCCTATACCAGTAATATCATAAGCCGATCTAATTATTTCTAATGATACTAATTTTTCTTGTAATAAATTAACCGCATCATCATGATTTAATAATTCTAACTCTTCTTGAATTTTTTGATTGTTATATTGAATTCTACAGTAACTACCATCCAATCCTATTCTATCAAATATTCCTGTTGCAACTACATTTTCACTACTCATTTCAAATAATGTAAAATCTAATGAATTATTACCTGAATTAATAGTCATAACAAACATAGTTACCCCTCCTTCAATAAATCTATCATATATATTATACACTAAGAATCCAATAAAAAAAAGTTCTAATTAGAACCCTCTCTATTATAATCAAGATTAAAACCACAATTATTACAGAAATGTCCCCCTCGTACTGGACTTCCACAAATAGGACAATAATTAACAGTTTTAGGAACAGTCTCATTATAAACAATCTGCCCCCTACCATTATTCGAAATAACTCCACTTTTAATTTTATTAGTAAGATTTTGTTGAACTTTTGAAACTTTATTAACTATTAAGAAACAATAAATTACCATACAAATATCAAACACAAAGAATAAAGATAAATAAAAATAATTTTCCTTCTCTACAAAAGTAAATATTAAAGCATCAAAAACTGCATGAAAAAAAGTAGGAACAAATATACTTTTAAGCATATTTTTATTACACAATTCTTGATTATTATTCATACTAGCAACCTTAGCTTGAGCAAAATAATAACCCATCAACACTCCAAAGCAAGTATGTCCAGGAATAGATATAAGTGCCCTTGAAATTGGATTTTGATACTGCAATACATATAAAATGTTTTCTATACAAGCAAATCCTAGAGAAGCAAAAACTGAATAAACAATAACATCAAAAACTTCATCGAACTCTTCATTATTATAACCAAAAAACTTAGTTATTAACCATTTAAAGCCCTCTTCAACGAGTGCAACTGAAATAAAAGTACCAATAAAAATTACTATTAATCCACCTTTATCTGTGGAAAAAAAGTTTCCCAGCAAAAGTTCCACTTCTACAACAGGATAAGCACTTACAAATCCCAAAATAAATATTTTTGCCAATAAACCCATAGGTTCTTTATGAGTATCTTTATTATAAATATAACCACACAATAAAATAATAGGCACTATTGCCGCTCCCACTAAAAATATCATCATAATATAAGCAATCAAAAGATATAAACTCATAAAAACACTCCTATATCTAAATCAATTAAACAATAGCCCAAAAAAAAAGTCAAGACTATAAGTCTTGAACAATTTTATAAGTATCTTTAATAATCATTAATTCTTCATTAGTAGGTACAACCCATACTGGAATACTAGAAGATTTATCACTAATTAATCCTTCTTGTTCATCTTTGTAACTAGCAATATTATCATTAGCCTTTTTATCAATTTTTACACCAATAGGTGCTAAATGAGCAATAATATCTTCACGCTCTTCAATACCATTTTCTCCAATTCCAGCAGTAAATACTATAGCATCTACTTTACCATCTAATTTGAAGTAATATTCAGCAATATATTTAACTACTCTATCATTATACATACGTAAAGCTAAAGAAGCTCTTTCATCTCCACCAGCTGCAGCTTGCTCAACATCACGGCTATCACTAAATCCAGATACACCTAAAAGACCACTCTTCTTATTCAAATCATCAGTAACATCCACAATAGTTTTTCCAGATTCTTTACAAATATACTCTAAAATAGAAGGATCTACAGAACCACTACGAGTTCCCATCATCAATCCATCAAGTGGAGTAAGACCCATAGTAGTATCTAAACATTTACCATCTTTAATTGCACTTATACTTGCCCCACCACCAATATGGCATACTATTAAATTAACATCATCTTTACCAAGTTTTTTCTTCATAACAGAAGTAATATACTTATGACTAGTTCCATGGAATCCATATTTACGTACTCCATATTTTAAATACCATTCATAAGGAACTGGATAAAGATAATTTTCTTTAGGCATAGTTTGATGAAAAGCTGTATCATAAACTGCTACCATAGGAACATTTGGTAATGCTTCTTGCATAGATTTAATTCCTGCTAAATTACCAGGATGATGTAATGAAGCAAACTTAGTCATATCAACAATATCTTGAATAACTTCATCAGTAATTAATACCGAATCTTTATATTTTTCTCCGCCATGAACAACTCTATGTCCTACACCTTTAATTTCATCAAGTGATTTTACTGCTTTATGATCAAGTAACTCATCTATTAAAACTTGTACAGCTTCACTATGATTTTTTAAATGTTTAGCACCTTTAATCTTCTCTCCATTAATTTTAGTAGTCCAGAAAGTATCTTCCAAACCAATCTTTTCAATATACCCACTAATAATAGTTTTCTCCTCAGGCATTTCAAATAATGAATACTTTAAAGAACTACTACCAGCATTTACACATAAAAACTTCATAAATACCTCTCTTTCTTATCACCATTATATTATCAAATGAATATCCATAATTGTATCGCAAGGTAAACAAAGGTATTTCTCATATATACCCATCGCATCAACCGCTTGCTTTAAAATACCCTTTGGAAATTTTTCCATCTCCAATCTACACTTTCCAGTGGATAATAATTTTTTTTCAATAAGTGGACAAATGGTCTGTTTAAACACCAATATTTGTTCTTCAGTAACAGTTTCAATAGGCCCCTGAAAAAGACTAGTAACAGTAGTCATAATATTATTTAATCCATCATCACCTAAATTAGGCTTCACAAAATCCCCAAATTTATTAGCCCACCAATCAGCCGCAACTTCAGCCACTTCATGATAATTAACAACATGATTAATAAAATAATTGTTGTATAACCCAACAACAGTCTCTAACAAGGCTTGTCCTTCAGGCAAAAAGACAATAGCCTCAAGCCTACCTTGCAATCCGGCCATATCAACCCTTGCTTTAAAAGGAGCCATTTTATCTCTTAAATCCCAAATATTAATATCAAAAGTTTTAAAGTATTTTTCCAAAACTGAATTACCCAATTGTATTCCAGCAATAATATCTACCAAATAAGTTTTTTCTTTTTCAAATTTATTATGACCATTATAATATTCAATGATAGCATTTGCCACTTCTAAACCTCTTTCAGTCTTACCCCATTCTTTATAATAATACTCAATATCTTCTATAATGTTCTGACCTACCCACCCAGATTTGTAATTAAAAAAATTAAAAAGCGTACCATCAACATCAATTTGTTCTTTAAAATGAGGATACAATAAACCTATTATTAAATAATTATCAGCATAATAGTTATTACTAATATCCAATAATTCTTTTGTCACAACCAACACACTCCTTTAATTAATACTGCATATTATAACATAATAATCTAAAAAAAACAATGATAACTAGTCATAAAAAAAAGAACAATAATATATTGTCCTTTTTTTCATTTTGTTTCAATCTATAATAAATCACTAAATAATTCTTCCTTATCACTAGTAATTTCCATATCTATAACAGACTCTACTGCATTATCTATTAAACTATCATAATCAAACTTCTCTTCTTCTGAAATTGCCACCTCAAGTTTAGGATTAATAACTGGATGTCTTGGTACAAATACTGTACAGCAATCTTCATAAGGACTAAAGGTCTAATTACTGGAACAGAAGTAACCTGATTAATAACACTCATACTAGTTAATGTTTGTGAAGCAACTTGTCCAATACTTTCCCCATTAACAATAACAAGGCCATTATATTTAACAATAAGTTTTTCCATAATTCGATACATCATACGCCTCATAATTGTAATAACATAGTCCTCTCTACAATTTTTATATATTTCTTCTTGAATAGGCGTAAAATTAACAATATGAAGTACAATAGAAGGACAATATTTAGCTAATTTTTTAGACAACTTTATAACTTTATTTCTAGCCTCTATACTAGTATGAGGCATAGCCTCAAAATAAACAGCTTCTAACTTCATGCCTCTTTTTAAAGCCATATAACCTGCTACTGGTGAATCAATTCCTCCAGAAAGCATTAATAATCCTTTAGGTTGTGTCCCAACAGGATATCCTCCACTACCAGCATAAGAATGATAATAAATAAAAGTCTCTTTTTCTCTAATCTCCACCTTAATCCATAACTCAGGATTATGAACATCTACTTTAATATTAGGAATATTTTTTAACAGTAATCCACCTAACACTCTATTATAATCCTGACTATGTATAGGAAAAGTCTTATCACTTCTCTTAGTCTCTATTTTAAAAGTAGAAAACTTCTCTTTACTAATACAATCTAATAAAGTACTTTGAATAACACTATCATCACTCTCTACAATATAAGCAATATGATAAGAATGAATCCCAAAAGTACTATCAACAATACTCTTTATATCCTCTAAATCATCTTCTAAAAACTCTATATACATCCTAGCTCTATCTTTATTAATTTTAACTTCATAACCCCTTAACTTACCCATAATATTATTATACAAAGTATTTATAAAAAAATTACGATTAGCTTTTTTAGTAGATAATTCTCCATATTTAATTAAAATAACACGTCTCATATATTCCTCCACCACCTATATTTTACCATAAAAAAACAAGTCATAAGACTTATTTTTTATTAACATCTTTACGTGTACGATAAAAAGTATTAGAAACAACGTTACATACGTCATTAGGAACATGTTGCATTGTAAAGAAGGATCTACCATATTTTTTATAATAACCATATAAGAAAGAACCTTCTTCACGATATTCAGAAAAGAGAAAACTACCATCTTCTTTTTGGCAATTATATAAAATTGCTTCATCATATTCTTCCCCCTCAGGTTTAGTCAAACTCCAATCTGATACTTCATATACGGTTACATTCTTAAAATTCGTAGCTCTTTGATGCATAATTAAATAATTATCACATTTTAATGTTACATATCTTTCAGAAGAACCAACAGTTTCAACTTTAGACTCATCTAAATCACAAGAATTCTCTGAGAATGGGCTCTTAATATTATCAACTATATGATGATCTAATATTTCTTCTAGATAAACTAAACTAGAATTTCTATACTCATCCAAATTAGAATAAACAGCTTTATTTAATGACACTGCTTGTGACTTCATTTTATTAATTTTTTTATCATTAGCGCCACCTAAAATAGAATACATATAAAAAGCAGCAATTCCTAATAATAAAACAATAACAGTTAAAACTTCAAATTTACCAAATCCATAATTATTTTTCATAAATACTAACCAACTTTCTATAAATATTATCATCTACTACTGAAATAGATTTAATTGAAATATCCAAAGCTTCTTTATATTTTCCTTTATAAAATGCTTTCTCAGCATCTTGTAATGCTTTATCAACTTCTTCATATTTATTACGATACCTATTTACATAAACAATAGCTCTTTCTGCTAATTGTGCAGTCTTAATCATATCCATTGTTGTACTATAAAGTTTTAAAACCAAATCACGAGCTGTATCTACTCTTGTATTAAGTGTCTTAATAACAATAGGTTTTTTATCTAATTCTTTTTCCACTTCTACAATAGCTTCACGTGCTTCATCTAGTTGTACATAATATTGATCAGTAACAATAGGTAATTTATAATGACGCATCTTATCTTTACATATTTTTAAGAAACCTTGAATTTCTTGTAATTGTTCACGTGCTCTTACTTCATCATCATACATATTACCTAAAGATTTTAAAGCACTATCAAAATCTTCTTCCATAGTAATTAAACGATCAGATAAACTCTCAATCTCTTCATGTAATACAGAATAAGGTGTAGACTTATTCTCTTCTTTAGATTTCATCTTTTTGTAATCATCATTAATCATAATCAATGTACGATTAACTTCATCAATTATTTGAACATCTCCATCATCTAAATCATACATATTCTTAATATCATCTAATTGATTATAAACATCTTTAACTAAACTATTAGTCTTTTCAAGTCTCTTTTGAAAATCCCCTACAGAATCTTCATATACTTTTCTAGATAAACGTTCTTTCTCAAAATCCACAAATAAAGAATCATAGTACTCAAGCATTGTCTTTAAATCAAACATAGAGTTTTCTAAATTTAGTATTTTTACTTTATCTATTATCTTTTCAATATTCTTTTTAGATTCCTCAATATTATAATCAATATTTAAGTAATCTAATACATATCCTTCAGAAGTCATTTCTTTATGAAGTTGATTTACTTCATTCATACGATTAGGTATTACTTTATTAGCCATTAATAAAACATCAGGTAATTCATTAATAACTATTTCCATATGATCAATCATTGCATCTAAAGCTTTACATATTTGAACAACCTCATTATATTCATTAGATTCCATTACTTTTTCAAAATCTAAGAAACGCTTCTCAATATTTTCAAGTTGCAACTCAACAGCATCTTGCATAAAATCATATAATTCACGATGTTCTTGAAACTCTCTATTTAAAGTACGATATTTAGTCTTCAACTTAGTAACAATAGCTCTATACTTTTCTTCACTTAAAGTAATATCTTTAATCTCATCTAGTAAATGTTCTGCAGCTTCCCTTACTTTATATATTTCTATTTCTGCACTTGCAATACGATAACCACAATTTTTATAATCTCTTTTCTCAACATAAATATCTAAGTCAATTAACATATCATCAATAATAGTTAATCTTCTTTCTTTAATATCTGTAAAACGATCTTGCCATTTATTGTACTTTTCTTCCATCTTATCATTCTTAATAATTGGTTCAATCTTAGATAATTCAACAAGTACTGGTGTAGAAGCCACCATATTTCTTTGTATCTCTAAATTCTTAACTTTATTACGGTAATATTTCATTTCCGCTTTTTTAACAAAATGAAGTATAACAATCACAATAATAATCGCAATAATAAAACTAGAACCTAAGATTAAAAACTGTTCATGCATAACTTCACCTCTATTCTTAACTAATTTTATCACACAAAGCCTATTAATATCTACAAAATAATATAAAATAATAAATGTTTTTTATTACAAATAAACAATTCCTTGACATATAAGCAATAATAATCTATAATTAATAGTGCAAATTTCTTGAAACAGCAGGTTTAGAATAGATTAATGTGTTTTTCATTAAAAGTAGCGATATTAGGCTGTTTAGTGAAAGAAAAACTCCCTAGTCTATGGCTAAATCATTCAAGACTTTGTAATACAAAGAAAGGAGAATGAATATGGCAAGATATACAGGTCCAAGTTACAAACAAGCTCGTCGTGTTGGATTCTCTATTGGAGAAACAGGTAAAGAAATCGCACGTCGTCCATATGGTCCAGGTCAACATGGTCAAGACAGAAAAGGAAAATTATCTGATTATGGTTCTCAATTAAAAGAAAAACAAAAAGTACGTTTCATGTATGGTCTAAACGAAAGACAATTTAGAAAGACTTTCGAAGAAGCTGCTAAAATGAAAGGTATTCAAGGTACTAATTTCTTAAGATTACTAGAGTCTAGATTAGATAACTTAGCTTTCCGTATTGGTTTTGCCGCTACTCGTCGTGGTGCTAGACAATTAGTAAACCATGGACATGTAACTGTAAATGGCAAGAAAGTAGATATTCCATCATACAGATGTAAACCAGGAGATGTTATCTCACTAAAAGAAGATGACAAAAATCTAAAAGTAGTTGAAGAAGCTTTATCAAAAGTAACTAAAAGAGTTGAATTCATTACTTATGATGAAGGCAAGAAAGAAGCTACTTATGTACGTTTACCAGAAAGAAATGAATTAAATGCTGATATTGATGAAGCACTAATCGTTGAATTCTATAACAAATAAAAAACTCTTAAAGAGTTTTTTTTATTGTCAAACAAGTGATAAAAAATGTTCCCATTTAAGAGAAAAGCCATTCTCATCTAAATCACTGAAAAATAATAATTCATAAGGTACATTTACCTTTACTTTCTTTTTAGAATTCTGATAAGCAATTTTAACAGTAACATATCCATTAGGTTTTAAAGAAGAATAAGAAACAACATCTTCCTTTGTTATAGATGTAATAGACTGGGCTTTTTTATTTTTCAATTCTGAAGCAATATGTTTATCAATAATTTCAATAGTATCTATGTCATCAATACACTCAACAACATATTGCCTCCATTCATCTTGATGTCCCTCCAAAAAGTCCCTATAAGTCATGTCATTTTTCTCCAGTAAAACACCAAACAAAAAAACAACCATCTCAAAAATAACAATAACAGATAAAAAAGCTCCCGTATATTGTAAAAACTTCCCAACTTTTTTATTAATATTTAATATTTCAAATAATAATCCTATAAAAGCAAGTGGCAAACACAAAATAAAAGGAACAGCAATAAGAATATTTATAAAATTCACACTAATTCCTCCTATTATTAATTAATCTCAAATTCTTCATACTGACAATTATTAATAATCCCATCTAACATAGGCCCTTTCAAAGGCCTTTTTTTAATTAAATGACGCAATGCTCGATAAGGTGAAGAATGAGTAACAATTAAAATAGTCCCATCAGGATGTTTAGAAATAATATAGTCTAAAAATTCCTCACATCTTTTAAAAACATCATGAATTGGCTCAATCCCAAAATCACTTCGATTTAAAGTATAATTCCAAAATTGATATTCATTATACTCTTCACCAGGATGATTTTCTAACTCTCCAAAATCCCTTTCAATTAATCTTTTATCAGGAATCATTTCACAAGAATCACCTACTAGAATAAAAGCTGTTTCTACACATCTAATTAAAGGTGACATATAACAATAATCAAAATGCTTACCATTAAGCCTCATTCTAAGAGCTTGACATTGTCTTCTTCCCGTATCATTCATTAAATTATTACTTAATCCCTGCATTTTTCGCAAAAAATTTTCTTCTGTTTCACCATGTCTAACTAAACAAATTTTCACTTTTCTACCCCCAATACTTTTAAAGCCTCACTATAACGAACAAATTTACTTAAATAATTCTTATCTTCATAAACAGAATACCCTGCGACTAAATAATTACCATTATCATAAATTATATCAGTTAAATAATCATTTTTATCATCACCATAAGTAACAGCTGATAACTCTTCCAAATCCATCCCATATTTAACAATAATACCATCATAATTCTTATTAAAACTAGAACCAATAACTATCAAACTATCATCATAAATAATTCTATTAAATTTAGCATTACTAACTTTATCGTAATACGAAGAAGTAATTATATCTCCCTCCAAAGACATCTTTAATAATAAAGCCCTTTCATCACTAGAGCCACAAATATAAAGATGATCATCTACCAAATAAACACCATTAAAATTATTATTATCAAATTCCTTTTGATATATTAATTCACCATCTAACTTATATTTGCAAAGTACTCCTACATTATCATTTAATTGTCCTACTACATAAATAAAATCATCAGAAAGATAAAAATCATTAAAAATCCCTTCCTTGGAACTACCTAATGACTTATACCAATCCACATTACCTTTTTTATCATATTTTACAAGTATTCCTCCACCTTGTTCATTACCAAAATCTGTACTTTTATAAATACTTTGTCCAATTACATAATAACCATCTTCTACCGAAATAACATTTGTAAATTTAGTATTATCTAACAATTTAAATTCACTTGAAAAAACAATACTACCATCATAATCATATCTTACAATTAGACCCCTACGAACAAGAGAATTATGATCTTTCTTAGTCTTTTCATAACTACCTACTGCAATTAAACCATCATCTTCTACACAAGCTCCAAAATAAGCACTATTAAAGCCAACATTATATAACTTTTCAAATAACTTATCTCTTTTTTCATCATATACTGATACCTTTGCTTTTTCATAATGCTTATCATTATCATTATTACTACCTACCGCAAAATAATAATTATCATTTTTCCTAATTGCATTAATTCCATCAAAATAAATTGATTCTTTACTTTGAAAAAAGAATGAATAAAACAAAAAAACTCCCTGAACTACTATAATAAAAATACAAATACTAATTATTTTTTTCAAATGTTTTTCCTTTTTCATTGGACCTCCTATACTTTAATTGTAACAGATTTTAAGGCAAAGAAAAAGGAAATAAATGATTTCCTATTCATAAATACCAATATGATACTTTTTCTTTCCTCTACGTACAACAATAAATTTATTTTCAATACAAGAGTCTTTAGTAACTACATGTTCTAAATCTGTAATCTTTTCTCCATTAACAGTAATAGAACCATTTGTAATAAACTCTCTTGCTTCTCTCTTACTTGTACAAATACCACCTTGGATAAGTAAATCAACAAGTAATAAATCCTCTGCTACTTTAAATGGACTTAATCCCTTAAAAGCCACTTCTACGTCTTTAGCAGTAAATGATTTAATATCTCCACTAAATAAAGATTCACTAATTTTAACAGCTTCTAAATAACTTTCTTCTCCATGTAAATCAGTAATAATCTCACGAGCTAATGCTTTATGAGCTTCTCTAAGTTCAGGATGTTCATGATTCTTTTTATCTAATTCTTCTATTTCCTCTACACTTAAGAATGTAAATATTTTTAAATAATCTATAACCATCTCATCATCAACATTAATTAAGTATTGATATAATTCATATGAAGAAGTCTTGTTTTCATCTAACCATAAAGCATTTCCTTCACTCTTACCAAATTTATTTCCATATTTGTCAAGTACTAAAGGCATTGTAAAAGCATAAGCATCTTTACCTATTTTTTTCTTAATTAAATCAATACCTGTAGTAATATTACCCCATTGATCAGAGCCTTCTACTTGCATAATACAATTTTTATTTTCATATAACCATAAAAAGTCATATCCTTGAATAAGCATATAAGCAAATTCTGCAAAAGTAATACCCGTTTCTAATCTTCTTCTAATTATATCTTTATCAAGCATATAGTTTACAGTAATATACTTACCAATATCACGTAAAACATCTGTAAACTCATAACCTCTAAACCAATCATAATTATTAACAACTTCTGCTTTACCTTCAAATATTTTACTTACTTGAGCTTTAATACCCTCTAAATTTTTATTTAATTGTTCTTTACTAATAATTTCACGTTCAGCCGTAGGTCTAGGATCTCCAATTAACCCTGTAGCCCCTCCACATAACAAAATAGGATGATGTCCAGCTCTAGCAAGTCTCTTAGCCGTAATTAAACTTGAATAATGACCTAAATGTAAACTATCAGCTGTAGGATCAGTTCCCCAATAAAATGTAATACTCTCATTATTAAGTTTATCGGCAATATCTTCCCCCGCAACATCTTTTATTAATCCTCTCCATACTAATTCATCATATAATTTCATTTTCTTTCCTCCTCTAATTTTAATTCAAACATTTTATTAATATCATAGCCATAATCTAAATAGATACCCTCTACATCTTTATTAGTAGCGTCTTTCTTCTTAAACCCAAGTAAAGATAGTACTTCATATACAGCCTCTTCACTTAATCCTTCAATCTCTAAATAAGTAGGTATCATAGGCCAATAATCAATATCAATTTCTACTCCATTTAAAGAATATTGAACCCTGCGATTCTCTTGATATCCTTTAGCTTCAAAACCAAGTTCCTCTAATATTTGATGACATCTTTCAAAATCTCCTACTTCTACTTCTAATTCTCGTGTCCCATCAATTGTTGAAGAAACTATATTTTTAATAGTTAAAGTAGTCTTTTCCCCATTAGTTCTAAGACGGATCCATTTATTATCAACCTTAGGAATTAAATCATATACATATCTTCTCTGTAATAAATCCCATTCCTTTTTAGCCCCTGCTTTCTCTAATTTTTTAACTACTTTAGAAACATCAATTTCTAATACTCTAACTTCATATTCAGTATGCATAAAAACCTCCAAAAAAAAGCGAATATCTAATCCTAAGGACGAAATATTCGCGGTACCACCTTAATTCATGTAAACATGCACTTAATCTCTTAACGCGAGTAACGATTTTTCTCCAAGTATGTATTTCAGCATATTAACTATCTTAGTTTTCACCAACCACTAAGTCTCTAAAAGTAATTAAATACCTACTAAAAACTCTTCTTCAAAAATTAAATAAATCTTACCACAAAATTATTATAAACACAACCCCTATAATCTTTTAATTAACTAAAAAAGGACGCTATTGCATCCTAATAAACTACTTTTCTAATTTCTTTAAAGCATCCCTAGATACTTTAACAACACTATTTAAAACATCTTCAGCAGTTTTCTTTAAAACAGGAGTTCCTTTCTCTTTAGCAAGAGCAACTAACTCTTCAGCTTTTTCTACTAAGTCATTACCTTTCTCTTTAGCAAAACTAACTACCTTTTCTTTATCTAAGTCTTCTAATTCTGCTTTAATATCTTTTACTTTATTAGAAAACTCCTTTTTTACTTCATCTAAATCAATATCTTTAATTTGATTTGCCATTTCATCAAGTTTTGCTTTCAATTCTTTTCTAGTTTCTTCTCCTGACTTAGGTGCAAATAATAAACCAACTCCAGCACCTACAAGAGCTCCAGCTAAAAATCCTCCTAATCTTCTCTTTTTTTTCATAAACTAATCCTCCTCCTTAGTTTTTTTATTAATTATTTTTGATATTGCTGACGATACACCAAATACTACAGAATTACTAATATTCGCAATTCCATTCGCAGCCTTACTAAACGTTGTAATCGCACCGTTGAAAGAATTTACTTTTTCAGAAACATCATCAGTAATTTTATCTACTTTATCTAAAATAGTAATCAACTTAATACCTACAATAATAAATACAATCAATAATACAATAGCTGATACATAAAGTAGAATTGATAAAAAAGCATGAATATCCATAAGCATCTCCTTTCTATTCGCTTTCTTGGTACATAGAATCAATTAAATCGAATAAATTATCATCATCTGTCTCAGGTTTCTTCTCTTCAGTAAGTTTTTCTATTACAGGCTCTTCCTTAACAGCATTCGATTCTACAACATTTTCAATATCTTGTACAACAGGATTTACTTCTTCCTTAACTTCTTCTTTTTTTAAAGTACTTTTATCTTTACTAGCGTCAACATAATCAACATTATATTCTAATCCTAAATCTTGAAAATATTCTAAAGCATCTCCCATAGTTATTTCTTTTACTTCAGGTTTAGAACGATCACTTAAATCAACTAATAAGTTTTCATCTTCTTCATCCACTTCAAATCTTGTTTCTCTAGTCTCTGCAGGTTCTCTATCAAGTCTCTTTTTTTCTCCATAAGCTTTATTACGAATATCATCTACACTTACATTAGATCTACTATAAGAAGAAATATGAACATCTTTCTTTTCTCTTACATCTTCCTTTTTATAATTCTTATCTAATATTCCATAAATAGGAGAAATAATAGGACTAGGTTTAAAATAGGCCTTTTCTTCTTTTTTCTCATAAGTACCATAACCATGAACAGGTACATTATATGATTGGTCTACCCCATAAGGTTTACTTTCTCTTTGAATTTGTGGAGTAGAATAAACTTTCTCTTCCACCTCTTCTACCTTAACTTCAGGATAAGCATGATTAACAACCCTCTCTTCTATAACCGGTTCAGGTTGCTCTTGTTGGTATAAAGTAGACTCTTCTGAATTAGAATCATCTTCAATTTTAAAATCCTCATCATCCATGAATTTGAAATCCTCTTTTAAAGGTTCTTTTTCTTCATGTTTAGGTCTGATTTCAAAATCTTCATCTTTTAATTCTTCTTCTTGTAAATCTTCTACTTTATCCTCTCTTTTACCCGGCAAAACAATCTTTTTAGCAATTGGTTTTTCAGCTTTTTCTTTAACTTTTTTCTCTTTTTTAGGAGGTTCCTCTACCTCTACATATTCTACTTCAAAAAGAGCATTTTTTAACTTATCCAATAAACCCATGAGTCCACCTCTTTTATTTAATAGTCTAAATCAATCTTTTCATCTTCCAAATCTTTCTTATATAAATCTGTTTCTTCTCTTTCTACAACATCCAAGAAATTCTCTTTAGAAGAATCTGCTTTAAACAATGAATAATCTTCCTCTTTATAATCTAAAACATTTTCTCCAATTAAGCTTGCTAAAACTTCATTATTAAATTTAACACTTCTTAGTACACAACTCATATTAGTAATAACATCTACTAATTCATCATGAGATACATAAGCTTCCATTTTTCCATAATGAAAAACATACTGAACAAAATATTTTGAATCTACTTCATCTATTTGAAGATATCCAGTCTTCTTACGATAATCTAATCTTTTAGATATATAAGAACCATCTTTTTCTTCATAATCATTCTTAATTTTATGATAATAACTAATCGCATCAATATATAAGTAATAACGATTATTATTACGATCTTGCAATATTGCATTATATTCATCTTTATCAATAAACTTAAGAGTCTTAGGTAAATAATACTTATACCCTTCATAAAACTCATTATACATAGATACTTTTACTGATAATAGATTATCTACATTCTTCAAGAGATCATTACTATCTAACCTAGTAACACTACATCCTGTTATGAATAGTACAGAAATAGAAAGTAAAATCAATAGTTTTTTCATATTTCACCTACTCTAAATACATTATAACATTATTTTATTAAATCGTAAATTTTTTTCAATAGATTGACGTTTTTAATGACAATCTTTTTCACAACGAACATAATAAATTGGCATTCCATTCCCCGCAAACTTATCCTCATACTCCGTAGTAATAGAAGGCATATTATCTTGATGATAATCTAAATATACTTCTTTCAAAGTATAACCAGCCTCACTAAAAGAAACTAATGAATATTGAAAAAGTAAACGATTATCAGTTCTCATTTCTATTCTTTTTTTCTTAACAAATATAGATTCATACTTTTCTAAAAAAACACTACTAGATAAACGTCTTAAATGATGTCTATTTTTAGGCCAAGGATCAGAAAAATTTAAATAAATACAAGTTACTTCATAATCAAATATATCTTGAATAATATTCGCATCAGCCCTAACCATTACTAAATTATCTAATTTCTTATCAATCTTTTGTAATGCTTTTGCTACAACGCTATCATACTTTTCAATTCCAATATAATTAATGTCTGGATTATTTAAAGCATTTTCTACAATAAATTTTCCTTTTCCCATCCCAATCTCTACATAAATGGGATTATCATTATTAAAATACTCTTTCCACTTACCTTTATAATTAGTAGGATTAACAATAAGAGAATCTGATTCTCTCATAATTTCTTCTTTATTTTTAACATTTCTTAAACGCATAGTATCACCTAATTTCTTATTCTAACATAATTTAAAGAATTCTGCATTTTTTAATAAAATACTACTTATTTAAAAAAGCTATGATATACTAATAATATAAGAAAGTGAGGAAGTAAAATGTTAAAACTAAATCTAGTTGAAAAAGAAAAATATGATGAATTTGTAAAAAGTCACCCAACAAAATCACATTTCCTACAATCCTTAGCTTGGGGAGAATTTTCTAAAGCCAAAAAAAATCTAACCCCCCACTATTTAGGTCTAGTAAATGAAAATGATGAAATAGTTGCGGCAACTTTATTATTAGAAAAAAAACTTCCAATGAATCTTTGTTATTTCTATGCCCCAAGAGGCTTTGTATTAGACTTTAAAAATAAAGAATTAGTACGTACAATGACTAAAAAAGTAATAGAATATATAAAAGGCAAAAAAGCTATATTTTTAAAAATAGATCCTGATATTATAAAAACATCTATTAATTATCTAGGAGAAGAAACAGAAAACAAAGATTTTGAATCAATCTTTGACACCTTAAAAGAATGTGGCTTTAAACATCAAGGCTTTACAAAAAACTTTGAAACAATGCAACCAAGATATACCTTTAGAATAGATTTAAATAAACCCTTAGAAGAAATAGAAAATCACTTTTCTAAAACAACCAGACAAAGAATTGCCAAAAGTTTAAAATTAGATACTGAAGTCGTAATAGGAAATCAATCTAATATTGAAGACTTTTATTATTTAATGACTTTAACAGAAAATAGAAAAGACTTTATTTCTTACAATAAAGATTATTACGAAACTCTTTATGAAGTATTTAATGGTAATAAAAATAGTAAAGCAACTTTATTTTTAGGGAAAGTATATATACATAAAACTATAAAAGCCCTAGAAAAAAATCTAAAAGAAATAAACAATCAAATATCTATTTTACCAATAGATAATCTAAGTAAAAGTGCTAAAACAAAGTTAACAGAATTAACAAAACAAAAAGATAATATATTAAAAGAAATAGAAAAATATAAAGATTATAAAAAAGAGTATGGTGATGAATTAACATTAAGTGCTCATATGATTATTGAGTACGGAGATAAAGCCTGGGTACTATATGCAGGAAATCACAACATCCTGCAAGAAACATACGTAAACTATAATACTTATTTTGAGCATTTAAAATACTGTAAAGAAAAAGGTATTAAAATATATGATCAATTTGGTACTATAGGAGATTTAAGTGAAAATAATCCAAGACTAGGACTTCATGAATTTAAAAAGAAATTTGGTGGAGACTACATAGAATTTATAGGAGAATGGGACTATGTCACAAATAAATTTATGTACTTTGTATTTACAAAATTAGTTCCTTTCTATAGAAAATTAGTAAGACAAAAAAGTAAGAAGGCGTTAAAAGATGAAATTAATAAAACTGAGTAAAGAAGAATTTAAAGAGTTTGCCGACAAACATGAACAAATAACATTCCATCAAACAGAAGAATGGGCCAATTTAAAAAAAGAAAATGGTTGGGAAGCTCATTATGTAGGTTTAAAAGATGATAAAAAAATAGTTGCTGGAGCCTTAATACTTTCAAAAACTCTACCTATTATTAAAAAGAAAATGTTTTATTCCCCAAGAGGCTTCTTATTAGACTATAAAAATAAAGAGCTTTTAAAAACATTTACAGAAGAAATAAAAAAATATGCTAAAAAAGAAAAAGCAATATTTATAAAAATAGACCCCTATGTAGAATATCAAGAACGAGATAATAATGGAGAAATAGTAAAAGACGGGTATGAAAACAAAGAAGTAGTAGATAATCTAAAAGAATTAGGTTATAAATTCTTTGGTTTTAATTTAATGCAAGATACTCTTCAACCTAGATGGATGCATGTAATAGAAATAAATGACAGAAGCGAAGAAGAAGTTCAAAAAGACATGGAATCTAAAACTAGACAAATACTAAGAAAAAATGAAAAATCCAGTATCAAGACCCATGAAATTACAAGAGAAGAATTACCACTATTTAAAAGTATTATGGAGCATACTGGTGAAAGAAGAGACTTTATAGATAGACCTCTATCATACTATGAAGCTATGTGGGATAATCTACATGAATCTGGTATTTTAAAAATATTAATAGCCGACATAGATTTTAAAGAGTATTATGAAAATACAGAAAAAGAAAAAGAAGAAATAGAAAAAAACTTAAAAGACAGAATATATAAGCACGATAATCAAATACTAAAAATGAATGAAAAAAAATATTTGTCTACTAATAAACAAGATGAAGAATCTATTGAAAGATTAACAAAACAACTTGATAAAATAAAAGAATATCAAAGTGAATATGGAGATAAAAAAACATTAGGAACTATTCTATTCCTAATATATGGCAATGAAGTATTATCATTATTTGGTGGTACAGATGATAATTTAATGCAATTCCAATCTGCTTATACTGTACATTATGCTGGAATTAAATATGCCATAGATAATCATTATAAAAGATATAATTTCTACGGCATCACTGGAGACTTTAATAAAGATAACCCTTTATATGGACTATATCTATTTAAAAAAAGCTTTGGTGGTCATGTAGTAGAATTAGTTGGTGAATATGACTTAGTTGTTTCCTCATTCTGGTATAACACTTACAAAATAGCATTTAAACTATATCACACATTAAAGCATATAAAAAACAAGGTATTTAAATAACACCTTGTTTTTTTAACTTGGAATTTGTTTTGATGCTTTAGCATCTGAAGCTTTATAATTAGCAACAGTTCTTTGAATTAAATCATCCATTTCCTCCATTTTAGCAACAAACCCATCATATTGAGCAGAAATATTTTTATACTCAGCATGAGCATCTTCAGAACCAGAACTTACCCAATGTTCCTTAAATAGAGCATTAGCCTCTTTTTCAATTGCATCAAATATATCCCTAATTGCATGTGCACATTCTCTTATTTTAGCACCATCACTACTAGCTTGATCATAATTTCCAATTTCACCTGGTTTAATAGTATTCACACCCACATTAACACCTCCTAACCCCAGTTTCCAAGATTACGCGCAGCGGCAGCGCTATCCTCTTCGTTATTAGCCATAATTGTACCTGCATTGCCAACCCCTATACCTAAATCATCCAATAATCTTTGGAACCTATCAAAAACACTTTTAATTTCATCATAAGATGTATTATATTCAGTTGCAGAATCACCAGTCCAATTAGATCTTAACGAGCTCATCAAACTTTCTAAAACATTTAAATTATGCAAAAAACCTTCAGCATTTTCTACTATTGAATCACTAGCATGATAGATTTCACCATAATCCCCATGAAAACCAACGCCTGAACCCATAATCACTCATCTCCTATCCTAATAAAAATTTCTAATATCATTACAAATCAAGTATAATATGCTAGAGTCAAATTTACAATAGAGTTGTCAAAAGTTTACACACTAAATATCCATGCTAGCAAACTCTTCCTCTAATTTTTGAATAGCATTAGCCGATTCAACTACATAATCCCCAATAGCTTTTAAATACTCAGCATCAGACTGAGACTGAACAGCTTGAGAATTTAAAGAACTACTAAAACTAGATTTTGCAGTTCCCTGAGACCAACCAGATAGAGTTGATTCAGCATCCTGAGCATAAGATGAAATCGTTTTAGTCATACTATCGGCATTTTGACGAATTTTTTCACCTGCATCTACTACTTTTTCATAATCACAAACAAACTTTGCCATTATATAATGGTACCCCCTTCATCCAATTTTTCTATACGATCATCAACAAAACTTGCATTTGAATTATCTGAAGCAGTTTCGTTTGATGTATTTCCAACCACTTCACCAGTAGTTCCACTAGCATTCTGATTTAAAGATTCCTTTATAGTATCTGTCATACTAGCCACAGTACTTTTTTCAGTATTTGCAGTACCAGTAGATTCTCCATCCGTAGAAGTTTTTTCACCATTAGCATTATCTGTTGTATTTCCTTCCTGAGCAGAAGCATCAATTGTAGTACCAATTGTTCCATCAGTGCTTTTTTCTTCACCAGTTTCTTTTGAGACAGTACCTTTTTGAGGAGTAGTTCCATCACTAGTTTTTTCAACAGTACTCTTATCAGTAGATGTCTCAGTACCAGATACTAATGCATCAGTCTTACTTACTTCTGCTATATTACCTCTATTTTTAACTTCTTTAACATTATTATATAAATTTTTATAATCATCAATTGCTACTGGAGTTTTATTATTAGGATCCATAATAAACGTAATTGTATTCTTAGAATCTTTACTAGTTGTAGTTGTTGCAACAACAAATTCAACTACACTACCATCTTCTTTAACAAACGATAAAACATCTCCAACATTAGCAATAGATTTATCACATGCAATTAAATAACGTGAACCGATCTTCAAGTACCCTTCTGAAGTGGCTTTACTTTCATTTAATAATTGAATCGTTGGTAAAGTCACTTGATCAGTAGCTAAATATGCACAAGCAGCTGTGCTAAGAAGAACAGATTCCCGATCTTTTGTAGGGTCAGTAACAAGGCCATCTGCAATAACAAAGTTATCAGCATTATAAGAGCCTCCGCCTCCGTAACTTCCGCCTCCGTAACTTCCGCCACCGCCGTAGCCACCTCCGCCATAACTTTCAAGACCTTTTCCACCAGACGCTTGACTTTGCATACGTGCTTTTTCAGCTGGAGACATAAACTCATTCTGTTGTAAAGCTGTATGTGAAGTTACTACTGCTTCCATATAACCAGAAGAATTACTAACTTTTGTTGCACAAGCCTCAATATTTTGAGCAATAACATCTCTTGCCCCAGCAAAATTAAAAGACTCCTCAGTATCAGTATCTACAACATAACTAGCTACTGCACCAGCTATATCATTTAATTGGGAACTAATAGATTTTGTAGAACCAGAACCTGTAGTTACTATCTCAGTATCTAAAACAAATAAAGCCATAAACTCCCCTCCTAACCGCCAGTACTTTCTGAGTTAACATTTTTGTTGCCAACATAATGTAAAACACCATCCCAATGGTGACCAGAAGTCTTAATATTAATCTCTCTACCACTAGGATCTCCTACAGAACCACTATAATCAGAATGTGCCCCAACATTTAAATACTCTCCATTTGAACCCTTACCATAATACATCTCAGTATGAGAATCTTCATCCAAAAAAATATCCCCTGGATATATATACCTAACTTCACTCATAGGAATCCATTCAAACTGGCCTGACGCTAAAAAAGCCTTTTTCATATTATAAGTTGTATTAGCACCATACTTAGATCTAACAGGTACACCTGCAGCTTCATATGCTGCAATAACTAATGAAGAACAATCAAAGTCAGTTCCCCCAACAAATGAACGTCTAGGTTGTGAATAACCATGGCTATCATCATTAGCAATATCTACTGCCCATGCCAATGCCGCTTTATTAGCATCCCCAGAAACAGCTGATCTAACAGCACTATTAATACTTTCAGCCAATCCATTTGGTATCTCACTAGAAGCAGCATAAGAAATTGTAGAAGCAGATAATTTAGGAGAACTTGCTTCCTCTAAATAAGATTTTATTGAAGACCGCAAAGAATCAACTTGACTACTAAATGTTTCTACATGCTTATGATACATATTAGCCTTACTTGTATCATTACACCTAATTGCCTCTTGTTCATTAGACTTAGCATTTTTTAAATTATCCTTAGCAACTACAAAATTTGCATATGCATCTACTGCTGAGGCAAAAGCAGCCATTTGTTTTTTTATAGTTCCACCATATTCAGATGCAAAAGTCTCACCTTTATTAACTAAATTATCATGAGAAAGACCTTTCCAACCACCAGAAGTATTACCAATTTCAGACTGATAGTTATTTAAACATTCCTGAAAAGAACTTAAATGTCCATTTACCGTACCACTAGTTACCATTTTTTCGACCTTCCTTCACTATAATACAATTTTATCATTGATTAATAAAGAATTCATTATTTTTTTTAAATTTTACATATTATTTATGAATAATAATTCTTTTTAAAGTCCTATAAAAATCTCTTCCTAAAACTCTCTTAGTAAGGCCACTTACTTTTCCATAAGAAAAGTAAATAACCATTCCAATAACTCCATACAATAAAACAATAAATAAATTTATAATTCTACTTGTAGAATATATAGGAATTATATATTTAATTATAAATAAACAAAACACCATAATAATAGTCGCAATCATAATATCAATAAAATCACGAACCATATCCTCAAATAAAATACCATATTTACGATTTAAAACTATAATACAAATAATCGAAGAAATAAAATAACCTATAATACTAGCTGTAATAAAACCATAATAAGGAGGTAACCCCATCTGATAAAAAGCCTTCATTAAATTCATATTTAATAACACTTTAAATAAAACTCCAACTACTAGACTAATTAAAACAGACTTATTATCTTTCAATGTTTGTAAAATAATAATCATAGATGTAAAAAAGCCAATAAAGAAACCTACAAATATAAAATAACTTAATACATTAGCTCCATATATACTATTACCATAAAATAAATTCCAAATTGGTTTAGATAAAAAACTAATACCCATTGTCAAAGGAATAGTAAAAAAAAGTAACATACTAAATGCTTGATGAATCTTATTCTGAACATCAACACTATCTTTTTTTACTAAAGATTCTGTCAAAGAAGGAATTAAACTAACAATAATTCCTGTCGAAATAGCTAAAACCATCATATTAAATTTAGCTCCCCAAGTTGACATTATTGAATAAATGTATTCTGCATCAAGTGCCTCAAAAGAAGCATAATGAACAAGGCTCTTAACTACCGTTACCATATCTACATAATTATAAATTGCTTTAAAAACATCAATCAAAATAAATGGAATAGCATACATAAATATTTTTTTAATTATTACTTTATCAGTAACAAGTGGTTCATTAACTGGCCTAATCTTTTCATTAAACTTACTAGCATGCTTTTTCTTCTTATAAAATAAGTATAAATAAGAAAATAAAGCTCCTACAGTAGCGCCCATTAAAGCAATGCTAACTGAAATTGTTAAAGAAGCATGAAAAACATTTAATGCCAAAAAACAACCAATTATAATGATAAGCACTCTAACAATTTGTTCTAAAACTTGTGAAATAGAAGGAGGGCTCATAAATCTATGTCCTTCAAAATACCCCCTATAAACACTTAAAACAGGTACAATTAAAATAGCCGTTCCAATAACCCGAATAACAAATGTAACATCTTCTAATGTATTACCACCAACAACATCACCAAGTACGAATTTAGCTAAATATGGTGCAAATAACAAAACAACCAAAAAACATACTAACCCTAAAATTAAAGAAAATTTCTTACCTAAATAAAATACTCTTTTTTTCGTCTGATAATAACCTAATGTTTGATACTCTGAAACAACTTTACTTATTGCTAAAGGGATACCAGCTGTAGCCAAAGACATAAATACTGCATAAATAGTATATGCATAGCCATATAAAGCTCCACCCTTCTCACCAATCATCGCATGAAAAGGAATAACATATATAATACCCAATATCTTAGATAAAATAATTCCTAAAGTAGTAATAAAAGCCCCCTTTACAAAAGTTGCTTTACGCATAGTTATATCCTTCTTCATATATACCTCCATATAATATTATAGCATATAAAAAAAGCTTTCAAAAGAAAGCCTTTTAATTAACAACCAAATACCTATTAATATCTAAACGTACTACTTTTTTTAGCATCAGATGCCCACTTTTGAAAATAGTAGAAAACACTTGAATTAGTATATTTTTCTAATTTTTCATCAAGTTTATCAAAAGGCAAGCTTTTTATTTGATAATGACCATCAACATTTTCCATAATATAGCATGAATGTAATCCATTAAAATCAACTAAAATAATATTAATTATATCCCTCATCTCTGGGTCCTTCTCTTCATCAGCCACATAAAACACTGCCGGACGAATAAATACTTCTTCTTTATTAAAACGATAGTTATAATTCATATTAAACTTTTTTATTAAATAACCTAAATAATAATCAATATCATCGTATGATACAAAATCATATCTAGTATTAACTAAGTTAATAATAGTATTTAACCTTAGATAAAAGGAATCTTCCGGTGAAACGGAACCACTTTTAACATCGTTTATCATAATTACTATCAGCCTCTTCCACATTATCAGAAAAGGAAGAATCATCAACTTCCGTAGTAAAATCATAAGTAGGTAAACCCATTTTTACTCTAGTAGTATCGTGTTTCTTTGTAGGGTCTAACTTTAGCACCATTCCTTTATGATTAACAATAACATAAGCATGCGGAAACTGACCACGAACTTCTCTAACAATCTCCGCACGAATGTCAAAAATACTCAAGAGATCAACAATTATACGACAATATGTATAACATGCAATTTCAAATTCTTTAACATTTGTTAAATCAATTTTTTTATTATACACTTCTCTTTTTAAATCAAAATTTCCAATTGTCATTCTAACATCGTAAGAAAACTTTGCACAAACAGCCCTATAAATATATCTTATTTTTGTAAAATCATCAAAATTATTATCTTGTATAACGCGTACTACTTCAGCTTCAAAATTCATACATACCAGCCTTTTTAAAAAAAATCCTAATAATAGTATAATCTAAGAAAACAAATATGAAAATAATATTTTACTAATTTTTACTATTAACACTCAAGAAAAAGGGAATTATTTTACATTCCCTTATTTTACCACAATATTAACTATTTTTCCTTTAATAACAATAACTTTAACTATTTCTTTACCATCTATATGTTTAATAACATTTTCACATTCCATTGCTTTTTCTTTAATAGCTTGTTCATCATCATCAACATGAATTGTAATTGTACCACGTACTTTACCATTAACTTGAACAGCAATTTCCTTAGTATCTTCAATAGTCTTTGCCTCATCATAGCTTGGCCAAGTACCCTCACAAATTGGAGAATATCCAATTTCTTCATTTAGCTCTTCAGTAATATGAGGTGCTATTGGATTTAATAATGTTAACAACAAACGGTAATCTTCTTTAGTAATAGAATCTAATTCATCATAAGCATTAGCTAAAATCATTAAACTTGATATTGCCGTATTATAACCCATATGAGTCATATCATACTCAATCTTCTTAATAGTTTTATTTTGAATTAACTCTAATGATTGCGTAAATCCTTCATTATTATTTACCTTATCTTTTAATCTTTCAACCTTTTCTAGGAATCTCTTACATCCCCTTAAAGTATCAATACTCCATGCAACATCCATTTGATAGTCACCCATGAACATTTCATATGTACGTAAAGTATCTGCTCCATATTCTTTAACTATATCATCTGGATTAATAACATTTCCTTTAGATTTACTCATCTTTTGGCCATCTGGGCCTAAAACCATACCATGAGATACTCTAGTCCAAATCATTTCTTTATTTGGCACTAAACCAATATTATATAAGAATTGTACCCAGAAACGAGCATATAACAAGTGTCTAGCTGTATGTTCCATACCACCATTGTACCAATCTACTCTATTCCAATACTTCATAGCATCCATAGAAGCAAATTCGTTTGTATTATGAGGATCCATAAAACGTAAGAAATACCAAGAAGATCCAGCCCAGTTAGGCATTGTATCAGTTTCTCTTCTAGCATGTCCCCCACATTTAGGACAAGTAGTATTTACCCAATCCTCAATCTTAGCTAATGGACTTTCTCCTGTATCAGTAGGTTCATATTCCGCAACATCTGGTAACAATAATGGCAAATCTTCTTCCTTCATAGGTTGCCATCCACACTTTTCACAATAAATCATTGGAATAGGCTCTCCCCAGAATCTTTGGCGTGAGAAAATCCAATCTCTCATTTTATAATTAACTTTTTCGCCGCCACAATTATGCTCTTTTAAATAATTAATCATATAATTAATAGCTTCTTCTTTATTCATACCATTAAGTGGCCCTGAATTAATATGAATACCATCTCCTACCATAGCACCAGGATTCATAGCATATTCATAAGTTCTATGATGAAGAGCATCTTTAACTTCATCAATTTGTTTACGAGATACCCATTCTACATCAAATATTTCATCATCATCCAAATGTTGAGGATTACGTTTATCAGACTTTAACTTGAAATAGAAACCAGTAGATTCAGTATTATAATACTTATCCTTAGAAAATGCATAATAATGATGGAAAATCTTAGGTAATTCACTAACAAACTCTAAGTCATAGTAACCAGTTTCTTCTTCTATTTCTCTTTTAGCACATTCAAGTGGATCTTCACCATCATGAATAGTACCACCAATAAAGCATCTGCCACCCTTATCATGCCAGTTAAGTGTTAAGAACTTATCTTCTTTTTCATCATATACAACTGCCACAATAGAAGTCTTATTTAACTCATTTTCATGAGGTTCACCAGAAACCTCTTCCAACACTTGAACAATTGGAATATTATACTTAACCGCAAAATCATAATCTCTTTGGTCATGTGCAGGTACAGCCATAATAGCACCAGTGCCATAAGTTGCTAAAACATAATCACTTATATAAATAGGTATTTTTTCATTATTAACAGGATTAATTGCATAAGCTCCAGTAAACACACCAGTCTTATCTTTATTTAACTCTGTACGTTCCATATCATTCTTAAATGAACATTCTTTTTGATATGCTTCTACTTCTGCTTTATGTTCTTCAGTAGTAATTTCATTAACATAAGGGTGTTCAGGTGACATTACACAATAAGTTGCTCCAAAAAGAGTATCACAACGCGTAGTAAATACTGTAAATTTCTTATCATGACCATCTATTTTAAAATCAACATGAGCTCCAGTAGATTTACCAATCCAATTTATTTGTCCTAATTTTACTCTTTCAGCAAAATTAGTATCATCAAGTCCTTTTAATAAATCCTCAGAATAATCACTCATTCTAAGCATCCATTGACTCTTTTCTTTTTGTTCTACTTGACTACCACATCTTTCACAAACCCCACCAGCAGCATCTTCATTAGATAAAACACTTTTACAAGTAGGGCACCAGTTTACTGGAATAGTATCTTTATAAGCCATACCATGCTTATAAAATTGTAAAAATTGCCATTGTGTCCACTTATAATACTCTGGATCAGTAGTTGAAAACTCACGAGACCAATCAAATGAAAAACCTAATGTTTTCATTTGAGCTTTAAAAGTCTTAATATTTTCTTCAACAGCCTCTTTTGGATGAATATGATTCTTAATAGCATATTGCTCAGCAGGAGCCCCAAAAGCATCCCAACCCATTGGATATAAAATATTATATCCTTGCATTCTCATCATTCTAGCAATTGCATCTTGTGCTGTATAACTTCTTACATGCCCAACATGTAATCCGGATCCACTTGGATAAGGAAATTCTACCAAGATATAGTAAGGGTCCTTTTCTCCCCCATTCTTTGCCACAAAAGTCTTGTGTTTATCCCAATACTTTTGCCATTTCTTTTCTATTTCTTTATGATTCATTTTTTAATCATTCCTTTCTTCTTATAAAATAAATATATTAAATGATAACTCACTACAATTAAACAAATAGTACAAATAAAACCGCTTAACATTTTAACAAAAAAAGATTCAATTCTAACAATAATACTAACAATAATCGCAATATCTAAAGATGATGTAAGTGCCACTAATTGTAATAACTGATTATATGGTACTTTATCCATATCTAAACGATATTTTCTCTCTAAATACACAATCTCAAAAGGATCATTTATTTTTTTCTTCTTATTCTTAGAATCATCTTTTCTATGTCTTCTAACAATAAATATTTCATACAAACACAGCACTAATAAAAATGTCATGAAAAATAATAATAACTCTTCCATATTACCTCCAAAAAAAACAACCCATCCATAAGGACGAATTGTTCGCGGTACCACCTTAATTTATAAGCATATTTATACTCTCAAAATTGATAACGGAATTACCCATCTGCTCCCAAGATAAGTTCATAAAAATCAAATATCTATTTTCACCAACCATAGACTCTCTAAAAATTAATATTCTATTACTACTTCTTGTTCATCACAAAATACATCATTATTATAACATATATAAATAAAATGTAAAGAAAAAGAATAGATATAAATCTATTCTAATTATTTCTTAAATAAACTCTTTTAATTACTTCTTCAAACTGATTAACACTAGAAATTAACCTATGTAAATCCTCAAAAGAAATAATATCATTTTTACCTATAACTATCCCAATATTTTTAAGCAACTCATCTGCTGTAATACCATTATTATCCTTAACCAAAACATTATTTGGATAAATAAATAATACTATTTTTTCTTCATCAGTTAAACCTTTATAAGTACTATTATCATTAATCATATCTAACAACTTACTCTTAAGCAAATCATCATTATTAAAATGTATTCTTAAATACTCAATAACCGAATTATCTGGAATTTTAGATATAAATTTAGATAAAAACTCTAATACCTTTTCTCCACCATCTCTTATTAAACTTAATAAAAAGTCATAATTATCAAATAAACAAATACATATTAATTCATAATCATCAGGTAAAACCCCACTAACAGAATCAGCCCAAAAACCAAATATACCTGAATAAAATAATAAGTTTTTATATTTTCTAGCAAGTTCAAATAATTTTCTTTTATCAGCATCTCCCAAATCTTTTATAGTTTGAGCAGAATATAAATAATCAAGTTCCCCATCAAATAATTTATTTAATAAAGCATCATAGATATCTTTCTCTTGATTAAAATCTATTAATTCAGAATCATTAACAATAGTAGCTTGTTTTAATAATTCTAATCTATCTAATTTTTCTTTCATCTACTAAACCTCCTAAAATTCACCAAGATAATCTAATAGTTTTAAGAACAGCTTAATGTTTTCATTAGATAAACCTTTTTTCTTTAATTTTCTAAGTTCAATTCTTTTCTTATTAAGTGGTAAATCTCCAAAAATAACCCCACCTATTTCTTCTTTTAAATAAGTATTAATCTTTAAGTCCATTAAGATACTATCTAAATCATCATTAATCAAACGAACTGCATCTATTTCAATATCTTTACCTTTACAATTGATAGTCAATTGTCCAATAGTTGGTACATTACGAACCTCTACTACGAAGTCATTACCATCTACATAATTTTCACTTTCTAATTTATCAGCATTAAAATAAACAGTAACATTTTCTGCTTCCTTAGTATTTCTAAACACCATTTTGTAATTTCTTTTCTCAGGCGCAATACCACTCTTACCATCAATAGAACGTATAATAACCGTATAGTTATTTCGTAAATAGTTATAGTCAATAGAAGTTTTTAAGAAATAACCTTCTCTATATAATGACGTAATACCATCATCTTCGTATAAAGTATATGTATTACTAGCACCTGGGAATATTTGAATCTCTAAATCAGTTGGAAGTCCAATGTTATTGTAATCACTTCTATTAGAGAACGGAATAATAGAACCCGAATGAGCAAATACTGGATAATCATCTTCTTTAAAGAATGACACATACTTTTTATTTCCAGGAAATTTCTTACCAGTAACAAAGTCATACCAAGTACCATCAGGTACAAAGAATCGATGAATTGTACGGTTCATTATTGGATCTTTAGGTTCAAGAATTGGACAAACCAATAATTGCGAACCCAAATAGTATTGGTTTCTATATAAATCATCATCATAAACCCACATATAATTGTAATAGAACGGTTGAATAAGTGGTGTTCCAGACTTAGTATAATTGTAAGCTTCTGTATATAAATAAGGTATTAAGCGATGACGCAATCTTAAATAATCTGCCGCAATATTTTCAGTTTTAGCATCCCATAACCAAGGCTCTTTTTTATAATATTTTCCTCTAGCACCATGGAATCTTAAAATAGGTCCAAATGTACTTAATTGAACATAGCGAAGATATAATTCTCCATCTTCCATACCACCATGGTTACCACCAACGTCATGGCTCCACCAACTAACACCTATATTAGCGGCATTTAAATACAAGAAAGGTAATTCCTTTAAATGTTGCCAACTAATCTCACTAGACCCACCATATAAAATAGGATAACGATGAGGAGCATACATACTACCTCTACCTAAAATTAATCCTCTCTTATTACTATTTCTTCCTGAATCTAGATACATATAATGATTTAAAGCCCACAAACGTATTATATCCATATTAGCAGTAGAATCATTCCAAAAGAAATCTACCCCTAATGCTTCTAGAGGATGCAAAAACATTTTAAATAACACATCCATTACTTTAGGATTTAATGGATCAAATTGAATAATAGCCGGAGCTTGAACCTTCAAATAATCACTAGCTTGTTTATAATACTGTTCATGCGGATAAATTCCATTTGTTGGATTAACACACAAACCAACACGAATACCTCTTTTATGAAATTCCTCAATTGCTTCTTTAGGATGAGGGAATAACTCTGGATTAAAAGTAAATCCAGTCTTTAAATTCTGATACTCTCCAACATTTCTTAAATGCCAATCATGATCAAAAAGCATAACAGAAAGAGGAATCTTTTTACGTTCAAAATGACGAATTAATTCCATAACACTTTTTTCACTATACTCTGTATTTCTACTCCACCAATTACCAAGAGCATATCTTGGTATTAAAGGTGGTGTTCCTGTCATTTTAAAATAATCAAACAAGACTTGTTTAAAATCTCTATCATACATAAATACATATATATCCAAATGATTTGGTAAAGGATCTCCTATAGTACCATCTTCTAGTATAACCTTACCATAAGAATCATCTAATGATACAAACCCATCTAAAGAATATAAACCTTTTTGTAATACCTCAGGAATAGGAAAATCTACTCCTACCATATTACCTCTCATATTTCTTGCTTCTGGATGTCCAACATACCAATCTTTACTACGATCTCTTTCTCTTGATAAAAGAGTAATTTTTAAGTTCTTCATTGGATCAACTTTTGTTCCAACAAAAGGTTGTCCCTTAATATAATTTAAAGAAAAATATTTAGTAGTAACTTCCACAAAATTAGCATCTTGGCGCACAGAAAAATCCGGTAGCCCAACATTACGCTTCCGAATTAGTTGCGTAGGTCTATCGTTAAATTGCCCATTAGGAGAAAATTCAAGTCGTACTACCCTTTCTGTAATAACAGAAATTCGATAGTTTTCGCCTTGAACAATCACTTTTTTATCACTTTGAGCTTTGCTGTAATCAACTTCAAATTGTTTACCAAGCGGATACATACCAAACACCTTCTTATTACTCTAATAACATAATATCACACAAAAATTTATTTTAAAAGAGAAAAAAATTCCTAAAAAACCAACTATACACTATTTATCAATAAATAAAGCCCAATACTCTTCTAAAGACATATTGTTTTCATGTATATAAGTTGCTGCTTCCACCCCAACATAACGATAATGCCACGCTTCACTTCTAAAACCTGTAATAAACTCAAATTTAGGTGTAAAGCGATGTATAAACCCATATTCATGAGCATGTTCCTGCATCCATTGATATTCTTTACTATTTGCAAACACATTTACCTTTCTACTTCCAATATCAAAGGCAAGTCCTGTTTGATGTTCAGAGTAACCCGGTTTCGCAACATATTTATCAACATAGGCTTGCCCATAAGCCGATAGATAAAAATCACTTAATTCCTCTTGATCAGCATAACTACGATAAGCAGAATTAATAACTAATTGATAACCATCATTACTAGCCGCATCACTCATCTTTTTAAAAGCATTAAACGCAACACGACTACATTGCAAATCATCTTCTGAAGCATAATTAGAATCAATTGTAATTAAATCATCTGGCTCAAAACTATCCTCAAGTCTATGATGTTTATTAACTAACATATCAACAGAATAATTATCTACTACTTTTGCATCAACATAATCTTCTAAATCCATATCTAAATTAACAAACAAAACAGTAATATCTTCATCTTCCCCAGTATCATCTGAGTATTTTACATAACGATCATACAAATCAAGTTTTGCATAATCATAACTAAAAAACTCTTCTAAATAACGAACCTTTTCTCTCTTACTAAATCTAGTAACCGCCTCATCATCACCATGAGCAAATATAATATTCATATCAGAAGGATTATATCCAACTTTTATTAATTTATTAATATTTTTAATAAAATGCTTTTGGGGAACATAATCTACTTTCTTATAAATATCTAAGTTTTTTTCAATATAATCATCACTTTCAAAAGCTGCATTTAAAGAAGCATTTTTCCCAACAGACATTACATAGTCTTTTTTAAAAGAAAACAATATCTCATTAGAAGCTTCCTTACTATAACCCAACTTTTCTAAATCATTTATTTGCTTAGAATAAAAAAGATAGATTCCTAAAAGAATACACCCTATTACACCTACTATTTTTAAAAACAAGCCAAATTTAGGTTTAACCTTTATTTTCTTAACCTTTTTCAAGCATACCACCTAGTCTAATAATACCACAAATAATTGCAAAAAAAAACCACCTATGATACAATGAAAACGATTTTTAAAGGAAATAAGATAATATGTTTAAATACTCAAATACCAACAAAAGATATCATACTCTAGATTATTATTATAAAAATAAGTATGGTAAAAAAATAATGAAAATAAGCCTAAATGGTAATTTTACTTGTCCTAATTTAGATGGTACAGTAGGTTATGGTGGTTGTATATATTGTTCTAAAACCGGTAGTGGCGAATTTGCTGGTAATATAACCGATTCTATCGAAGAACAATTCGAAAAAATAAAAAATAAAATGCATGAAAAATGGAAGGAAGGTAGTTATATTGCCTATTTCCAAGCCAGAACAAACACCTATGCTCCAATAGAAAAATTAAAAAAGTTATATGAAACAGCTATATCTCAAGATAACGTAGTAGGTATAAATATTGCTACTAGACCAGATTCTATCACCAATGAATGTTTAGACTATCTAGAGGAATTAAACACCAGAACAGATGTAACTATAGAGTTAGGTCTTCAAACAATAAAGGAAGAAACTTCTAAATTAATTAATAGATGTCATACTCTAGAATGTTTCGAAGAAATGGTAAAGCGCCTACGTAAAAGAAAAATACCAGTTGTAGTGCATATTATAAATGGTCTTCCCTATGAAACAAAAGAAGATATGCTAAACACTATAAAATATTTAAATACCCTAGATATCCAAGGAATAAAAATACATATGCTAAGTATTATCAAAGATACTCCCTTAGAAAAACTTTATAAAAAAGAAAAATTCCACATCTTAACAAAAGAAGAATACATTGATATAGTAACAACCCAATTAGAATACTTAAGACCAGAAATAGTTATCCACAGAATAACCGGAGATCCTGATAAAGATGAATTAATAGAACCCAAATGGTTAATAAAGAAATTCTGTGTTCTAAATGATATTGATAAAGAAATGGTAAAAAAAGATACTTACCAAGGTAAATTATTATAATTATTATTTAATAATACTACTCAAACTAGAGTAGTTTTTTTATAGTTCTCTTGCACAACCCATAAATATAGTTTATAATTAGAAATAAGATAGGAGTCTCGCTTATGTTGAAATTCAATAATAAAGAAAAAAGAATTCTTTCTGTTATATTAGCCAGTTGGGGCATTTTTTTAGTAATAAGTGGTCTTATTATGAATAATCAACACAAAACAATTATAAACACCAAGTATAAAGTTAATATAAATAAAAAGAAAATAGCCGAGCAACAAGCTAAAACAAATGAAATTAAACTAAAAGATCTTGAAATAGAAATTAATACTCCTCTAAGCGTAAACGTCAAAGACTACTTAGATGATATTGATAAAATTAGTGAAAGCACTCTAAAAAGTTTAAAATTAGATACATCTCTAGTTAATATTAATCAAGCAGGATCTTATCAATATAGAATAACCTATAAAAAGAAAATATATGTAGGAAGTATAAAAGTAAAAGAAAAAGAGTTACCAAATGTAACCTTTACATTAAAAACAATAGAGATTACAACCTTTAAAGAAGGAGAAGCTCTATCTGCAAATCCAAGAGATTATATAGAAGAAGACATACCTGATGAAGTATACAATAACTTAACATTAGATATTTCACAGGTAACACCTACTATTCAAGGCGACTATACATATTATATTATTTATAAAGGTATTACCTACCAAGGGAAAATAGAAGTAAGGAATCCCGGTCCAACAATAAAAACACCAAATAGTGATACAACCCAGAACGACAACACAACAGCAGAAACAACTTGTCCAAAAGATTCAACCAAAAAAGATAACACTTGTGTATGTCAAAATAATAAAACATATGACCCAATTACAAATACTTGTATAGAACAATAAAGAGCATTACAAAATGCTCTTTTTTAATACTTAATAAACTTTAAAACAGTCTTCTAAGGAATGTTAGTTGATAAAGTATCTGCTAATTCTTCTTGGTATGTTGAGATAGTTTGCTCACTATCAGAAACCTTTGAATTTAAATCCCTCATAAGGTCTGTAATTTCCTTATTACGAGTCTCTACTGCAGTCGCACGTAACTTCAATGCTCTACTTAAAACATCGTTAACTACACTATAATTAGAAATCTCTACCAACAAATCATGAACTTCTGTTCCTGAAGAAACTAAAGGTTTTAAAAAAACATCTTCCACATACTTAACAGTGCTGTTCATGGTTTGTGTTGATACATTTTTATTTTCAGCCATACAAATCACCCTTTCCTATGCTTGATCAATTTTTTCTAATATGTCAATTGCATCATACAAAGCTTGAATATTACTATCAATTGCCATAATATAATCATTATAATTATTATTTGCGTAATCAGTTAGTTGTCTTACAGCATCCTTTCCATTAGTAGTAGTCCACCTTGGTTTTAAAACTGTAGTAATATGATTTAATAGATCTTCTTGTCCTCTTATGTTTGCCTTTTTTTCATCTTCAATTTGCCTTACTTGTTCTCTTAACCTAGCAGTATCAAAAGATAATCCACCATCGACATCAACATTTGAACTTCCTGGTATATTAAAAGCCATATTTCCCATAATCAATCCTCCTTATAGTACAAAATAATTATACAATAACAATTATTTGTGAAACAATATAATTCATTATATTTGACATTATTTTACAAATTGGAAGTTTAACCTTCCCATTCTTTCTCTTCTTTTTCCTCTTTATCTCTATCATGTTTTTCTTTAACAGAAACACCAACGCCAGTTAATACAGCTGCCCCCACTGCAGGAATTGTATAATTAGCAATTTTTTCTTTAGTCACAGTATTTGCAACCTCACGAGACTCTGCATACGCAACATTAGCAAAAGGTACTTCTGTAAATTCTTCATTATCAAAGCTAGCAATAACTGCCGGAGCCCCAGAAATTGGACCATTATTATTACTTTGACTATTATTACTACTAGCCTTCCCAGAATTTAAAGACAAGATTTCAATCTGTTCACTATCAGATTTATCATCTGATAATGTTTCAATCCTATTGGCCTTTTTACTATCACGATTGACATCTTTATAAACAGAATCTTCTTTAAAATTACTTTCAATCTCCGTAGTTGGAACTTCTTTAATCTCAGTTCTAACACTCTTATTTTCATTCTCTTTAGATGGTTTCTTAGAAATATCAGATGCCAAAGGCTTAGTGACACTAAGATTCGTCATAACAGAACTATCAGTTTCCTTCACATGTTTTTTTTCATCTTCATCCCCCGAACCATTTTCTAGGGGCTTATTCCAAACAACAGGTATTTCATCATTTTCTTGCGCAACAGCATCCTCATTTTTTTCTAAATCAATCTTAGTAGGATTCTCCCAATCAGGAATAAGTTTTTCAACAGGAGCATCCAAATCTGGGGGAGGGAGTATAGGAATAGGGGTCTGTTTTTCAACAGACGTGTCATTATCTGCTGGTGGAAGTAAAGGTGCATTATCTACAGTAAGCGAACCATCCTCCAAAATATCAATTATTTCATCATAATAATTTTCAATGTTGTCTAATTTCCCCAAGGCATAATCTAACGCTCTATTCAAATATCCTAATTCTGCAACATAGTTATTATATACATATTTAATGCCACTTGAAACATCATTATTATAATAGTGATTCATAAAATCAGGCTTACAAGTTATATTAACTTTATATATAGTAGTAACTGTAGATTTTGTGTTGTCACCATTTACAACTATTTCCTCTGTTCTACCTATTTCTGTATTATTATATTGCTTCAATTCTTCACACTCATTATACAAAACACCACAATTACTCTCAAAAGACTTTAATGCTTCTGCAAGAGGTTTCACACACTCTTTAATCATTCCAACTGTACTTCTAATACCATCAGTATCTATTTTCTTTTCAGCCATTTTTATTCACCTCATGCGTTTCTGTAGTACCATATTTTAATCTCGATCTATTATAATTATACAAATTATTTTTCATAGCAGTCTCAAATCTCTGTAACTCTTTATAGCAAGATAAAAGTTTATTATACACTTCTACACCACCATCAGTATCCCAATGATTTTTCAAAGAATCAATTGCAGCTTTCAAATCTTTCCCACTGGCACAAGTAAACTTATCTATCTCAGCACCATAAGAAAGATTACTCATATTCGTATTAAATGTTTCCACTCTTTTTTTTAATTCATTTTCCAATTCTTTATTGTATTCCTCATATGTTATATTATGAAATATAGACAAAAAAATCACTCCTAACCAAAATAAATAATACCCTCTAGCAATATAACCACTACTATAATAAATATTTACAAATACAATATATCAAAAGAAAAGGGAAAAAGCCATATCTATTAATAAACATGATAGATTCTAAATTAGATATACCACAAATTTTACTATTTCCAACAAAAAAATTTGACAGCTATGGCTGTCAAATAACAGAAACAAATTACAAATAGTTGTAGATTTATTTAACTTAAATTTACTATTTCCCCGTCAACTACATCTATAATTTCAAAATTAGGTTTACGGGATAATCCAGGCATTACCATAATATCACCAAGTAAAACAGTAATGAAATTAGCCCCTCCATATAAACGAATATCTTTAACAGTAACCTCAAAATTTTCAGGAGCACCTAATTTCTTAGCGTCATCAGAGAATGAATATTGTGTTTTCGCAACACAAACTGGAAGATTAGCTTTACCATTCTTTTCAAATACTCTAATTTTCTCTTTAATTTCCTCACTAATATGAACTTTACTTGCTCTATATATTTCAGAACAAATGCATTTAATTTTATCTTCAATAGAATTATCTAAAGAATATAAAGCATGATAATCACTTTTATCTAAGGATAATACTTTATTAGCTAAATCCATAGCCCCTTCACTACCATCAACATAAGCTGTACTAACCGCTGACACATATCCTTTTTCTTCACAATACTTTTTAAAGTATTCAACTTCCTCTTCTGTATCAGTATTATAACGGTTTAAACAAACAACTACAGAAACTCCAAATTTCTTTAAGTTTTCATAATGTCTATCTAAATTAGCAAACCCTTCTTTAAAAGCTTCCATATTCTCATCAAATATATTATCTTTTGGAACTCCACCATGATACTTTAAAGCTTTTACCGTACAAACAAGTACCACAGCTTCTGGCGAAAGATTACCTACTCTACATTTTATATTTAAAAACTTCTCAGCTCCTAAATCAGCTCCAAATCCAGCTTCAGTAACAACATAATCAGCTAAAGATAAAGCCGTTTTAGTTCCCACTATACTATTACAACCATGTGCAATATTCGCAAAAGGTCCTCCATGTATAATTGCTGGAGTATTTTCAAGTGTTTGAACTAAATTAGGATAAAAAGCATCTTTTAATAAAGCCACCAATGAACCCTCTACTTTTAAATCACGAACAGTAACAAACTCTTTCTTACTATTAATTCCCACAATAATATTACCAAGTCTCTCTCTTAAATCTTCAAGAGAATTTGCTAAACAAAATAAAGCCATTATTTCACTTGCTGAACTAATAGAGAAAGAATCATGTCTAGTACCTAAATCTACATCTCTTAAAGCCCTATCATTAACATCTAAACAACGATGAAAAGTAACTTCTTGAATATCTAGTTCATTTCCAAAGTAAATATGATTATCAATAGCCGCACATATCAAATTATTAGCTGATGTAATTGCATGGAAATCCCCCGTAAAATGCAAGTTAATATCTTCCATAGGTACTACTTGTGAATATCCTCCTCCAGTAGCGCCACCTTTCATACCAAAAACAGGCCCCATAGAAGGTTCTCTTAAAGCCACAATAGTTTTCTTATTCATTTTAGCCAAAGCATCTGCTAAACCAATACTAACAGTAGTTTTTCCTTCTCCAAAAGGAGTAGGACTAATTGCCGTAACTAAAACTAATTTTCCACGTCCAGTATCTTTAATAGTTTTTATTTTTGCTTTATATTTACCATATAATTCTAATTCATCTTCCGTAAGATCTAATTTCTTCGCAATCTCCCTAATATCTAATTTATTACTATTTCTAGAAATCTCTATATCTGTCATAATCTCACCTCTCCCATATTATATCATTAATATGATTATAAAACTATTTATTTAAACAATAATTAACTATTAAAAACAAATAATCTAATAAAAAGAAAATAATAATTCTCCTTAAATAACTATTAAAATCTCAAAAACCTCAATTTGTCATAACAAATAAACCATGATAGTATGAGTCCCATTAAGAAAAAAGGAGGGATTATTATAAAAAACAAAATATTTTTCTTAATACTATTATCTTGCTTATTACTACCAACAATAAAAGTAAAAGCAGAAACCACAACATTTTATGAAGCAGAGTATATTGATAATATTTATATGACTAAGTATAACTTTAACACCACAGCTAAATATTATCAAAAAGCTAGATTCTTTAGAAAAACAGGTACTAATGAATTTGCTTACTGTATAGAGCCATTCAAATTCTTCGAGGAAACATCACCATATCAATCAACAGATAGACCCAATTTAACCCAATCACAATTAGAAAGAATAACTAAACTAGCCTATTTTGGCTATGGTTACCAGAATCATACAGACCCAAAATGGTACGCTATAACTCAATTAATGATATGGCAAGCATCAGATTATTCAGGAAACTACTATTTTACAGATACATTAAATGGTCAAGCTGTAAATAGATTCCTAGAAGAAATGAATGAAATAAACATCTTAGTAGAAAACTCAAATAAAATACCCAGTTTTTCTAATCAAAAATTCCTAATAATTGAAAATAGCTCCCTATTATTACAAGATCAAAATCAAGTATTAAATAATTTTCAATCTAATAATTTAATAATTAATAATAATACAATTAATATAGAAAATCTAAAAGAAGGAGAATACTCATTTAACTTAACAAAAAAATTAGATAACTATCATAAACCTTTATTATTTTATCAATCAAATAATAGTCAAGATTTAGTAATAACTGGAGACTTAAAAGAAATAAACACTTCATTCCAAGTAAAAGTAATAAAAACAAAAATACAAGTAACTAAAATAGATAAAGATACTCAATCTATTATACCTTCAGGTAATGCCATCTTAGATGGTGCCATATATGAACTATATGATAGTAATAATAATAAAATTAAAGAATTAGAAATAAAAGGCAATCAATTCTCCATAGAAAATATACCTCTAGGAACATATTATTTAAAAGAAATAAAAGCGGGAACTGGCTATACTATAGATAATACTATTCATAAAGTAGAAATCACTGAAGAAAAACCTATAATAGATATAATATTAGAAAATGAAGTAATAAAGAAAAAACTAATCATTCAAAAAAAATATGGTGAAGAAAACAATCTATTAAATGAACAAGATATTACATTTCAAATAATTAATATAAACAATAATGAAATAAAAAGAATAACTACAAATGAATTAGGTATTGCTGAAATTATACTACCCTATGGAGAATATTCAATTATCCAAGAAAACTCAACAGAAGGCTACCAAAAGATAGATTCTATAACACTAAAAATAGAAAACTCTGAAGAAGAATTAATAGAATTAAAAGATTTAAAAATTCCTGTTCCTAATACTCATATAAATAAACATAGCCTATTAGATATAATTATATTAATATTATGTATACTATTATAAAAAAAGTATTAATACTAATAGTTACAATAATTCTATTATTAAACACCTCAGATCAAATAAAAGACTATTCTAACGAAACAAATAATATTGGTACTATTATTATTAAAAAGATTAATTTAAACAGACATTTTTATCCTATAGATAGCGAAGAAAACACTATAGATAAGAATATAATGGTTTTAAAAGAATCAACAATGCCCGATATAGATAACAGTCTATTAATACTAGCGGCCCATTCTGGCACCGGAGATATAGCTTTCTTTGAAGAATTAGACAACTTATCAATTAATGACGAAGTAATAATTATATATCAAAACAAAAAATATATCTATATAGTAAAAGATATATGGGAAGAGAAGAAAAATGGCTATATAAATTTAAACAAAGAAAAGAAAAAACAACTAATATTAACAACTTGTAGTCCAAATAAAGATAATACTCAGCTCATAATTAATTGTATATTAAAAGAGTCCTAAGACTCTTTTATTTGTTTAAATGCTTCCTGTAATTGTACATCATTCTCATATACTGGATTCTGTAAATACTCATTACTTTGTGTTACTTCAATATCTGGAACTACTCCTTTTCCATCAATCCACTCACCTTTAGCCGTTAACCATTTCTGGGTAGTATATTTAAAACTATTACCCGAACGCAAAGACACTGACTTTTGTACCGTACCTTTACCATAAGAAGTTATACCAATTACTTTAGCATTAGGATAATTATCTTTAAAACAAGATGCTAATATTTCCGAAGCAGAAGCACTACCTCTGTTAATTAAAACCATTACTGGATAATTCCTAGACTCCTTAGTAAGAGAAGTAACTTTATCCTTCTTTTCTTTTGATTCAATTTGATATAAAACTTTTCCCTTAGAGAAGAAAACACTAAGTATATCTGTAACTTGCTGCAAATGTCCTCCTGGATTATCACGAACATCTATCACCAAAGAATCAATAGACTCTTCAATCTTACCCAAAGCCCCAGAAAACTGTTTAGAAGTATTATCCGCAAATGAAGAAATTTTAATATATCCAATATTTCTATTTTCATAATTAATAACATCTGAAGAAACACTTTGTAATTCAACTACCCCACGTTTTACTTTAATAACTTTTTCTTTTTCATCTCGCATCACAGCAATTTCAACCATTGTATCAGATTTACCTCTAACTAAAGAAGCCACTTTATCACCATACACCCCTTTAATATCTTGGCCATCTACTTTTAATAAAACATCCCCTACTTTAATACCAGCCTTTTCTGCTGGCCCATTTTCGTAAACTTCAACAACCTCATTATAGTCATCCTTATATTGAATCATAACCCCAATACCAACAAAAGACCCATCAACAGTCTCATTAAAAGTATTAGTAACTTCCTGATCCATATAGTTAGAATTAGCATCATTTAAAGACTGAATCATACCTTTAATAGCACCTTCAGAAAGAGCAGTCTCACTCATACCACCATAGTAATAATTAGCAATTTCTTGATAAGTTTCTACAACTTCTCTTAAAGCTTTATTATTACCAACTTGATTAGCAGGATATCTACTATACATTATTACATATCCCACAACAACACCAAAAAGAATAGAAATAACAATAATTCCAATTACTTCATAAATAGAAAAAGATGTTCTCTCTTCTTCATCTAAATCACCAATAACAGCGTCTTTTATTTTAAGAAAACGTTTCTTAATACGATATAATAAAGAACTTTTCTTTTTATTGTTTTTCTTCTTCATATTAATACCTACTCTCCTTATAATAATATCATAAAAAAAGAAAAAAAAGACAGAAAACTGTCTAACTTAAAGTATTAGTAATATCTTCTTCTCCTTCAACATATTGAACTACTCCATGATTACTAATCTTCATTAAAGTAATACCATTAATTAAAAATTCTTCAACTGTAGAAGGATTCTTATTAGATTCTTCTTCTGTTACATACTTCTTATTAAATCCACTACCTATATCAACCCTATATATAGGCATAGCATTTTCTTTATTTTTATAATCTAAAAATAAATTATAATATTTTGAACTATTATCTTCATCACTAAAGTCATAGAATAAAACATAATAATCATCATCTCTTACAGATAAACTTTGTCCAAGTAAAATAGTATCATCAGATATTTCTACTTCTCCAGTATCTTCTGTAGAAGAATTAGATTTACTATCTTTAGTCATATTTAAAGTAAATAAATAAAAGCCCATAAATACAACTATTACACATAATATTAGTACTATAGTATTCTTTAGGCTAACATCACTAGTAACAACCTCTTCTTTTTTTATTTCTTTTTTCTTATTCTTTTTATTTGCCATTTAACCTCACCAAAGAAATTATATCATATTCAAATATCAAAAAAAAGACATAACTTTGTTATGTCTATTTTTCACTAATTCTAACTTTTATCTTTTTAGTCTTTGACTCATAAGATAATTTCAAATCAGTACCTGTTACTTGTACTTCTACTTCATGTTCTCCAACCCCATAGTTCTTCAAGTCTACGAAAGCTGTAATATCAGCTGGCGTAATATTATTAATAGATTCTTCACTACCCTTAACTACTACTGTAACTTGTCTATCAGCATCAGATAATGCTTGAACCTTTAAATTATTATCAAGGTTTTGAGTTTGAACAGAAACATTATCAAATTCTTTACTTGAAGAATTATCAAGAACAACTTTAACAATTAAAGTCTTAGAACTTAATTCTGTAATACCATTAGGTCTCTTTAATGTAACATTATATTCTTTATCTTTATCTAGTCCGTTAACATCTATTGGCACTTCTAATTGTTGAATAGCATCTACTGCTTCTTGAGAACCATATACGGTTATCTTAGAAATGCTAGTTTCCATTGTCTTAATAGATTTACCAAATGCTAAATCTCCTTCAGGAACTATTTTAATAGGTATTTCCTTACTTGGTGAAATAATTGATACATTAGCACTAACAGACTTAGGAACTATTTCTACATCAATAATATTTCCATTATTATCATAAGCAACTAAAGGAATATCTTTAACTAAAATCTCTTCAGCTTTAGGATTTGGAATATTCTTAACATCTAATAATGCCTTAACAGTAGCCACTTGATCTAACTTATATTGTGCTCCTTTAACAATAACATCACTACGATCAATTTCAATATTTTGAATATACAATTTTGAATCCAAACTATCTTGATTTAGAACATCATATGTTAAAGCTCTATTTTCACTAATTTTCTCATAAATTGTAACTGTAATTTGTGAAGGATCCAATTTATAATCCAAAGATTTTAATCTTTGTGCATACTTTAAAGTAACTTTATGATTACCAGGTTTTAACCCAGTCAAATCAACACTAACTCCTTTAGAAGGAGACTGTTTAGCTAAGAAAATATGTCTTCTTTGACCAATCAATGTAATATCAACAGTCTCAGGTAAACCTTCAACTACATAACTTTCTTCATTATAAACAGCTGTAACTGGCTGATCATATAAAATCTCTGCATATTGATTAATCATTACATTAGACTCTTGATCAATTAAAACAAACACTAAGAAAGCAAGTACTAAACTAATTACTAATAAAGATGACTTACGACTAGAAATCTTATCAAAAGATTGAACAAAATTCTTTCCAACTTCCATCAAACGAAGAATTAACTTCGTAATAGGAGTAATTAACCATTTATCAAAGAACAATCCCAAATGGCGAAATAATCGTACTATTAATCTACCTATCTTCTTCATATATCTCTTCCTCGTTTATCTCATCTTCTTCATAGTCTGCATCTTGTTTAGGTTTTAATTCATCAATCAACATCATACGAACATCATCTAATGTTAAGTTATATAACATTTCGCCTTTTAGAGCAATAGATACTCTACCAGTTTCTTCAGAAACTACAATACATATCGCATCAGTTTCCTCAGCTAACCCTAAAGCAGCTCTATGCCTAGTACCCAATCTTCTATTAATCTTAGAACTATTACTAGTAGGGAATACAGCTCCAGCACAAGTAATTCTATCTCCTTGAATAATTACTCCTCCATCATGTAGAGGATTTCCTTCATAAAATATTGCGATTAACAAATCACTTGATAAATCAGCATATAATTTCTTAGCTTTATCAATATAATTACCTAAACTGATATCTCTTTCAATAACAATTAATGCCCCAATTCTTTCTTTTCTTAAATAATCAATCGCATTAATCATTTCGTATACCATATGTTCTCTTTCATCTACTGTTAAAACTTTATGTCTTCCAAGTAATTGGCTTCTTCCTAATTGCTCCAATATAGTACGAATTTCCGGTTGAAAAATAATGATTAGAGCTACAGGTCCCCATTGAATAATATAATCAAGTAAATATCCAACAGTAATAAAACCTAACCAATCACTAATAACTTTCAATATAACAACAATAAATACACCCTTAAAAATCAATGATAATTTAACATTATTCTTAATGTTTTTAAGGATATAATAAAATATAAACCAAACTAATGAAATATCCACTAGTTTACGAATTACATTAATAACATCTGTAAATGTAATAAACATCACGTCATCTCCT
>CACZGA010000020.1 GCA_902780585.1 uncultured Erysipelotrichaceae bacterium
TCCTATTTTATTTTTTAGAGATTTAGCAACTGCTTGTAGAGGTAGAGCTTATCGCAGTAATAAATTTGAATGTACAATTACTAAAGAAGATTTATTAGATTTATATGAAAAACAAAATCATAAATGTGCACTATCTGGAATTGAAATGACTACAATAAAAGAAAAAGGAAGATTACCAAATAATGCTTCTGTTGATAGAATAAATCCTGGAAAAGATTATTCTATTGATAATATAAGATTAGTATGTAATCATGTAAATATGATGCGATCAGATTTATCAGATGAAGAATTAATAAAATATTGTAAATTAATTTTAGAATATAATGAAAATAGAATTTAAATCAAACGGTGGAATTTATATAAAACCTAAAAACAGAGGCAGTTTTCGTCGATACTGTCATGGTAAAGTAACAGATGAATGTATTAGAAAAGCTAAAGCTTCTGGTAATCCTACTCTTGTTAAAAGAGCTACATTTGCTGCTAATGCTAGAAAGTGGAAACATAAAGATGGAGGAAAAGCTTTTGTAAATGGAGTAAATGTGTTAGATTCTAATCCTAAAATGTATAAATATAATAAAAAATATAAAATGGCTCAAGAAGGAGCTAAATTAACATTTTGGCAGCAAGCAGGTAATTGGATAAAAGATAATTAGGATAGTATATCAACTATTGGTAATGGTATATCTAATTTAATTTCTGCTAAAAATAGATAGGATGAAATAAATTAGTTTGCTTAGGCTAAGCAAAAAGAATTAAAAGCTTTTAAATATAAAACTTGGAAAGATAAATATTTATCAAATCTTCAAAATCAAACTGATAGAAGTGATATTGTAAATGCTCATAATGCTTTTAATTAGACTAATATAAATGATGCTTTACAGGAAAAATAGAATGAAATAAACAATCAGATTGCTAATTTGTAGTATTTAAATAATTAGCAAGATACTGGATTAGGAGATATAACCAGTGGATTACTAGGAATAGCTACAAATGTTTTGTAGGGTACTGCTAAAAAGAAAAAAATAGATAATACATTTAATCCTTTAGCTAATCAGACAATGAGTTAGATTAGAGGAAAGTTATTAGACATAAATGCAAATTTTAGTGAATAAAAAAATAAGGCAGCTCCTTAGTTGGAGTTGCCTTATTTTGTGTCTTTTCTATCCCAATCAATAGATAATTCATTTAATTTATCTTTAAAGTCTAATAGTATTTGAGAATCTAATCCATAAATTGCAACTAATATAGACTCTATAGATGTAATATTAAAATATAATTCATCTAATTTTTTTAATATTTTTCTTTTGGACTTTTCTCCTAATCTTATTTTCCTTTCTTTTGGTAAAGAGTCTATATATTTAATTCCCTTGATTATAATATTCTTCTTTAGTGATTTGAACATATCCTTCTTCACAGGTGTTATATATTGAACATTGTTTATATTTAGTTGTAGGATTATAGAAATAATATAAAACAGTGTCATTTGATTCATTATCTTCTTTTTTAATTGGAATATCTATAATTTCAATATCATCTAAAGTTATTTTCATTTGTTTTAACTTTTTCTCCAGATTTGGAGTTGTTATTAATTTGTTATTATATTTAAATGTTGTACTCATAAGTAGCCCCTAACAGATTCGAACTGTTCTCTTCTGATTTAGAGTCAGAAATAATAAACCACTATACTAAGAGGCAATGTAAAAACTTCTAGATGCCTTTCTAGAAGTATAAAATGTTTAATATTAAAATTAGGCAGTATTAAACATTAAATAAGTTTTTGTAATTTTTTAATCTTTCTAAGAGCTACTTCTTTAGTCTTAGATTTAACTTTATCTATAACTTCTTGAAAATCTTCAGAATTGTATTTAGTATTAAGATCAATCAATTCTTTTTCATTTGTAAGCTCTTCTAAAACTTCTGAAAATAAATCATCATCTATTTCAGATAGCCATTCTTCAAAATTTTTCTTATCTTCATTTTCTTTTAACTATACTTTAATAGTTAAAGTATCGTTATCTTTCTAAGAATCTACTACATATTGAATATTATTGTCTTTATATTCTTGATGTGTAGTGTCCATTTCCCAAAGCTCTTTAAAAAGCTGTATTAAATTTTCCTGTTCCATAACAATACTAATATATTATTCATTTTTGATGAACAAATTTAAAAAATGTTAAATTATTATACAATTTTCAGATTTTAAATTTTTAAGTTTTTGAATTTCTTCTTTAAGTTGTTTTACAGTATTTTCTAATATATAAACTTTATCTTCAGTATTTTCAATTCTTTGTTCGTGATTTAATAATACTTTAACAATTCCTTGGTGATATTTTTCTAAAGCAAACTCCATTTGTTGTTTTCCTGATGGAAGTTTTGTTGTACTTATAATATCCTTATTTGCTAATTCTCTAGTAGCTTTTACTAAAGTTGGATATGGCATATTTATTAATTCTGCTAATTCCATTTTAGAGTATTTTATTACTCCTGTACCTGAATTTTTATTTTTCATATATTGTTGAGAAGATGCTAATAAGGCTCTTTGTGTAAAGGATATACTCCTATCTTCTAAAAATTCATATGAAAAAGGTTCGAATTGTTTTAATTTATTAAATTGATAAATTTTATTTCGACCTTGTTTTCCAACTATTTTTATATATTCTTTATCTATTAAATTTTGAATACATTTTCTTAATGTATTTCTACAACAACCTATTCTTTGTGCTACAGATTCTTGAGAAGGAAATGCTTGCATAGTATCTTTATTCATATAAGATCTAAGACCTAAATAAACTAATTGATCCTGAGGTGTTATATCATTAATTCCTCCAGTCGACGGTAATTCAATATGTCTTTTTTCTTTATTTTCCATAATTTAAATTTATTATTGAACAAATAATGATCAAATTTTGAACATATTAAAATTTGTTAAAATCTTAAATGAACATATTAAAATCTAAAATACACAATTTTAAAATCTTAAATGAACAAATGAAAATCTTAAATGAACACTAACTATACTTACTACTATACTTAGTATAACTATACTTAGGGCGATGCCGACAAAATTTTTAAGAGGTAGAATACCTTCAATATGAAAATATTTGATTTAAATAGATTTCTTTAAAATTTTTTATTTTTTTTTTATTTTTAAAACTAAATTTTATCCCCCCATTATAAAATTTTTATTTTTTATTGTATGAGGATGGGTGCACTACCGCTCGACTCCCCCGGGCGCTCGCTTTGGGAAACTCTAGCCATACGCTTCTTCGAAGCTCTATAAAATACTATATATATTTAAGCTGCGCCTACGCAATCGTAGGAAATCTTGCAAAATACTTCAACAATGGCAGGATTTACATTTACCGCTACAAGCGGTGACGGACGCTTCCACATCGGACGCAAGCCGTCTGTGTTAGTCAATGGTGTAGAGTTCGCTCTCACCAAGTGTTTAACAGGAGTTTGGCAGGATGGAGATAAAGTCCTTAACAAGGACGGCTCCAACTCTATCCGCTTCGCTACTTCGTTGTCAGACAACCCTGACGATTCTATCAACTTGAATAAGTTTCTAAATCGTCGTAAGGTTGTCTACAACTCCGCTGGCCGCGCCCAAATCCTCTATGACTGCGAGTTCCACGAGGAACTTACGAGGTTCATTGAGGATAAGATTGGCCGTGATTCTAACGACCCAACTTGTTTAATTGGCACTGCCAAGCAGGTTGGTGAACGCATCCTCAACGAATTCTTTGCAGGCAAGACTCTTGTTGCTAAAGAAGTTCCTGATGTCTTCTTCAAGACCATCAAGGACGGCGTAGAAAAGTTGGAAGCACCCTTCGACCCAATCATCGTAATTGGTTGGAAGGAATAGTCCTCTCACCACGCTTCGCTCGCTGTGCGTTAAACAGCGAGCACCTTTCTATTAACAATTAACAATTTGAAATCATTATGAAATTACTCAGATTCAACCAACCACCTCTGGAAATCCCCAATAATAAGTTTATAGCGGCATTTTCCGAGAACAATCTCATTGAGGTTCACTACTACGATGAGAATGATGATGAACAGGCCACTCTTGGCTATCATCTGATGCGATAACTTTGTCTCTAATCCTCTTAATATTACAACCACTCTCTTCGTGAGGGTGGTTGTTTTCTTTTCTTTTACATAACTTTAGCCAAATCATAAATAGTTATATTACTTTAGAGAGAAAGAATTCGGTAAATAATCCGTAAGTACGCTTCACAGCGTCCCGTAAGATTCTCCTCACATAACTTTAGCCATGTATAAAAGGCTATATTACCTTAGGCGAAAGGAATGTATGTATAGATAAGTTCGAAATTATCTGTATAGTAGCATCTTTTCGTTTACTGTAGTCATCATCCACAACAACATTATTAACAGTTCGAAGTAATCTTGTGCTACAGGAGATTATGGAGAACAAACAAATCTTTATTTATTATGACACTGCAAGAGAAAAACGCAGCTGATTTGGCTAACAGCCAGAAAGAGGCAGTCGGAAGCTTCAGCAACAGCTTCCGTAGTTCAACACTCGTAAACCTGGAGAGCGGTGAGTCCTTCGTTATTCCTGAGAACTATCAGGTGTTCAAGAGGAAGATTGGTGATCGCACTGCTGAGTACATCAACGTTACGACTAATACTGGTCGTACTGTTGAATTCTATCCGACATCTATGGCACGTATTGCTTTCCCAGTTGACGAGAACGGCAAGAACATCCGTGAGAATGGTCGCATGAAGGTTGTTCGCAGCGAAGGCGACGTAGTTTCTTTCATTGACGGCAAGGCTATCGACGCTACAATGCAGGCTATGAAGGGTTGTGAAATCCTTTATAAAATCAAGGAGCGTGTGCCTACTCGTGCTTTCGGGGTTGCTGAGAGTGATGCCACAAAAGAGGATGTAACTTCTACTATCATTGGTTCTTGGAACTTCGGTGGCAGTAAGCGTCCTGTTGGGTATGTTGCCAAGTAAGTTGGTTTGTTTGAAGGGAGTGTTAATCACTCCCTTCATTCTATCAACTCATTATGGAAATTATGATGTCCAAGAGGAAACCTTTTACAAAATTGGAGTAATGTATTATTTTCAATTAAGTCAAGAAGTGTTTCCTTGGAAAATCATAAAAGCAATTAAAGTCCCTCAAGACTAAGAGTCATTTTCAGAGCGAAACTGATTGAGGGAACGAAGTATTTTGCAAGTTTATTGGTTAGATTCCTTAACTCAGTTGGTAGAGTATCACACTTTTAATGTGAGAGTCATGGGTCCGAGTCCCATAGGAGTCACTTCGGTTTAGGTTGATTGTTAATAGTCGTGTAAATTTAGTGATTTTAACAGTTTTGAAAATTATTGAATTTATACTGTTGTATTGTTGCTTCCTTCAGTCCGAGATGGATAGAAGGAAGTTTTGATAACTTCTCGTGTATGTAATAACAGTAAAATACTGTTAGAGATTTTAGTACACTGAGAAGTCTTTGGAGTGCGTGAAACAAGCGTGAAACATTCTCCAAAGGTAAATGGTTGAGCGCAGCCCCATGACCCAAACTATTTCAACAAATCAAACAGACTTAAATTTTTGAAAGTTTGCTCTATTTTATACAAGAAAATAAGAGAATATCTAATTATAAAAATTATCAAACTTTTAAGTATCTTTGATTTTTTAAAAAATAGTTGAGTAATATCTAATAGATTCCGTGAAAATCCTATAAAAATCCCTAAAAAATGTTAAAATATTTGAAAACAAAATAAAAATAATACGTTTAATATGAAAAAATTATTTTAATAAGTGATAAACAAATTTGAATAATACATAAATATAGGACTTACTATAACAGTTTGTGAAAATAGTTATAGTTATTACTCTTATCATCTAATGGTTAGGATACAAGATTTTCAGTCTTGTCATACGGGTTCGAATCCCGTTGAGAGTACACGCGAGATTATAATATTGATTGGGATAAAACTTTTACTCTAAGAGTTGCAAATCATTGTATTAGTCTATCTACAGATATTAAAACACATAATCGTTGGAGCGTTATATATGATTGTTATTTGTGTTTTAAACAGTAAAACTGACTATATAAAACCCATTTATAGTTAATTAGAGTTAGTTGAAGTGATTGTGCGCAGATTTGCTTTTATACTCTATATTTTTATCTTGATAATAGAATTGAGAGTGCAAATAATTTAAAACTTAAAAAAATGAAATACGTATTCAGATTTGTTGCGGTACTTCCTGCAACAACAGTGCTTTTTACAGCATTAATTTGTTTGATACTCTCTTTTGAGTACCATATTCTCATTGTTCCGACCATACTCCAGTTTATAGCTGGAATAATTCTTCTTAACTACTATGAAGAAACAGTAATAAATTTAATAAATTTTCTAAAAACTTTAGTAAATGAAAAAGCTTGATGCAAAAATTCTCGTGGAAGAATTTAACAAAACTCGATTGAAAAATATCGGGAAACAGTTCACAGGAAAAGAGCTTGATAGCCTGCTTTACAAGTATTGTGGGTTTCAAAATGCCCTTACTGGTGTTTTGAAGAGAAATGGTATTTTCGAAATGAGTAGAGGTGTCGGTGCCCAAAAGTTGTATCGGTTTACTGATACTCCTCTATTCGTGGACAAGATGGATAAATTCCTTCAGGAATGGAGGAACAGAGGAAAGCGTATTCCTGAGCAAACTCAGGAAGAAAAATCGATTAGCTTTCTAAAGTCTCAAGGATATAAAATTAAGGTCTGCAGAGGCTTTGACGAAGATAGATTTAAAAGAGAAAATCCGGATTTGTATCAGAAGTATTTAATCTACGAAGATGCTTGAATAAAAAGGATGTCTTATAGTGTAATGGTTAGCACAAGAGATTTTGGTTCTCTTAGTATAGGTTCGAGTCCTATTAAGACAACAAATCTAAGTAATATTTATGCTGTGAAGTATTGTATTGTTTAAAACACCTCTTTTCACAAAATTATAATTTTTAAATTAAACAATAATATTACTTAGATTTTTATAATTATTAATATTTGTTAATTTTTATACTTTGTGTTTGACATATTCCATTAAAAGTATATATTTATATTGTAATAAATAGATAACGCCCCTATATTCGAATTGGCATAGAAGACAGACTTTAACAAATTTTAACTTAAAGTTACTTTGGTAGACACAATTTTAAGTATATATTTATTCTATGATAAGAATAAAATATACAAAGGAATTGTTGGAAGAAAATGTAAAAGATTGTTATTCTTTTGCTGAACTCTGCCGAAGATTAGGATTAAAACCAGAAGGTTCAAATCCGAAAACTTTAAGAAAAAAGATGAATGAATTTGGAGTCGATTATTCACATTTTACAGGTAAAGCTTGGAATAAAAATCCAGAAAATCCAGTTTATAGAGGTAAATATTTACCCAAACTTTGTGAACATAGTTCATTAAGTAGTGCTAATGTTAAAGAATTAGTTTATAGATTAGGATTAAAGGAAAATAAATGTGAAATTTGTGGAATATCAGAATGGCAAGGAAAACCTATTGTATGTGAATTACATCATATTAATGGTGATTCCTCTGACAATAGAATAGAGAATTTACAAATTCTTTGTCCTAATTGTCACAGTCAAACTGATAATTTCAGAAGTAGAAATCGCTCTAAAAAGGTAATGAGTGCTCAGGAAGAAATTTCTGAAGTAGAAGCAGGCTAACTCGGCGAAGGTACCAGCCTTATAAATGGTAATAACGCCGAACTAAATTCATCAAATGATGATAAACGCGTAGAGACTATATACCTGCAACCTAAACACTTTATGTGCATGGTTATGACATAGTCCAGGGTTCTTTTCATCGGAACCTTGAAACTCTGTTGGGCATTGCGCCCGTGTGGGTTCGAGTCCCACTAGGGGTACAATTTTAAATCAAAATCAATTAACCTATTCAGCTCCCATAGTTTAATGGATAAAACAACTTTCTTCTAAAAAGTAAATTCAAGTTCGATTCTTGGTGGGAGTACAAAAATTTCTAAAAATGAAACAATACTACAAGAGAAGTCAATGGGTTGGATGCTCAAACTTCCAAGAGAGAATTAACGAACTCAGACAAGCTCATGAAGAATTTGTTCAAGAGTTCATAGTAGCAACAACTAGAAGGCGTCCAAGAATTTATAAAGAGCCAAATCCTCGTAAAGTCGAAATATCTGTTATGGATATAAAAATTACTATCGATTTTACGGAGTGGCAGGCTCACGGTTCTATTGGAACAATTATTAAAAGGATTTACTAATGAAAACAGTTTATCAAGTAAAATCTAAGTTCAGAAATGGTGAATGGTTAGATGACCATATGCCGTTTGACTCTCGTGAAGAAGCTGTTGAGTATATCAGAACTCAACCTCAAGCTAACTACAAGTATATTATAGAATCCTGGGAAGAACCTGAAACAGCTGAAGAATGGCTGGACTTCAATGATGCTTGGGATGCTATCGGTGGAGATTGGCAAGGTTAAACAATAATACTTTATGAAAAAGAATGAAATATTCACCTTTAAGGCTCCCAATGGAGTTGAGGTGACAGCAGTTGTAGTACATACTATATTTCAAGGAAGTGCAAAGCAGCTTGATATTTGTTATGCACAAAATAGACTCTTTACTCTTGTTGAGTGGGAAATTGCGAAAGATAAAGGGTTTAATTATAATGGTGAAACTATTGTTGACTATTGTGTCCTTCCTGAGTATGATGCTATGCTTGAAACTGAACAATTTAAATTAGACGCAGACGACTTCTATGAAGCTATAGGCAATGCTTGTGAAATGATTGTTGACTCAGTAATTAATAATAAAAATGAAGATAAAAATGAAAATATTTGGTATTATTCTTCAACAAGATAAAGTTGATGGATCTCTTGAAAACGATACTCTTACTTCCGATAACAGGACTAAAGTGTATAACGATAGTTGGATTCAATAAGTTGTAAGTATGTATAAAGTATTTGACTCTGAAGGGAACTTCATGCGTAGGTTCCATTCTTACCAAGCCGCTGTTACATACAAGCTGGCTTACGGAAACAAGTATTGGTCAATTAAAAATTAATCATCATGGCACATATATGTAAAATCTGTGGTGAAGTAGAAAAAAATGATCTTTGGGGAGATGAATTAAAAAATTCTCTTGAAAAAGAACAATTATGTTTCATTTGTAACCATTGGAAAAGACAACATGAATTGGATAAAGAAAGAGGTGAACATAACTGGGCTGTTGTAAACGGCAATCATTATGTATTACTTCCTCACAAGGATTCCGGATTTAGAGGATTTGATGGACATATGGTTTCTGTTAAATTCTACGACGGAACTGTTAAAAAATGTGATAATCTCTGGCATCAAGGCGAAATAAATCATCCTTATTGGAGAAAACTAATGCCTGATAATGCTGAAATAGATTGGAATCCATAAATCAATAACTAATCAAAATGAATTATTTAGGAAAAACAGGCATCACAGCTACATCTGCTAATCACTTAGCTAATATAGCAAAAGAGTTAATTAAGTCTATAGAACTTAAAAATATAAAGTTCGTAGACAAGTACGTTCAACTGATTTCTGGAGAAAAGAAACTTCTCAATGAAGGAGTTTCTTCTACTGAAAATATTAATTCTACAATAGAAACTATAGCAGAGTTAATCTCTTTCTGTGCATGGGTTAGAGAAGCTATAAAATTCAAAGATAGTCTTCTTAACAATCTTTCCTCTATGGATTTAAAAGAATACTGCAAACTGACTGGAAAGGAATATCCGGTAGCACCTCAATATCCAGAAGAAGTTACTGAACAAGACATTCGTAATGAAATGAGTGTTAAAGAAATGTTTGAGTATCTACAATTAGAAGCAATTGCTTCTACATATGGAAAGTATATTCATCCAGAAGGAAGTATATCTAGCGCTCGAGAAGAATATATATATCGTAAGCAAACTCCATGTGATCTAGTTGGAGAAGGACGTGACGCTCTTATATATACTTATGAACTTTCTATTCCAGAAGATGAAGTAGAATCTACATTCATGCAGCTTCAATCAGAGTATAGATTATCTGAAAAGAAGTTAAATGCAATGAAAGCGGGAATTAAAGACAAAAAGAATTCTCGCAATCTAGCATTGCAGCAAGAATATCAAGTCAATCTTCATGCGTATGAAATAGAAAAGCATAAACTGATTTCTGAAATGAATAGTTATGTTACTAAAAAATCAGAAGAAGTTGCTTCTCTAAAGATACTAATTCCAAAAGAATTGGAGAATATATATCAGTTTTTAAATAAAAGAGGTGAATAAAACATAACTCTCAAAAAATGGAATAAGAGTTTAATTTATTCTTTAATGTTTAGAAAGACTGCTGTGTTTAAATATAAGGTATTAAAAAGTATTACGGCTGTCACTATCGAGCATTTTTAATGTCTCTGTCTTAGATAGGTAGTGGCAGGTCTTTGACTTTATCTTAGCCTTTGACTACGTACAGTCTTTCTAACATACTCTTGTCTTGTAAATCAGGGTTGTCCAAATGGACAGCCCTTTAATTTTTTATAAATATGGTAACATATTATATTGCATTTCCTTGGCCAGATTATCAAGAATATATGGAAGAGAAATGGTTTGAGGAAGAAACCTATTATGATTTTAATAGAGACGTATATTTAATTCCTATAGATAGAGTTCATATTACTTCTATAAAAGCTATAGGAGATGATCAAATTCCTGAAAACTATGACGTTATGATATTAGATATAAAATAATTATGGCAGCAATAGATAAAATTTATTTAACTTATGAAGAGTACATTCAATTTCGTGAGTGGTTACTCCAACAACCTAAATTAAAGGATAAATATGGTACGGAAGTTTCTTTAATGAATTATGTTCTTGATTACTGGAACAAAGATAACTGGGGTAATAAAGAACGTCCTGTATATTGTGCTCCTTACTATATAGATGCTTATATTATACGTAATTGTCCTCTTAAATTCGTTCAAGAAGAGTTGGAACTTAATTACGGATATTGGTCTCAAGAAAGAATTAAGTCATTTTATAATGATGTTAAAAACTGGGACAATAGCAAAGGAGAATGTCCTTATTGGGCTAAACTTGATGATTTTATCTTTCTTGAAGATGGAACAATGAGTATTAAAAGTCTTAATGTAAAAGATGATTATACTTCAATAAAGAATGGTAATCTTTATGCTTCTCCTAAAAGAGAGAATTATGAATACGGTAAACATTTTAGATGTATAAAACATCCTAAATATCTCTATAATACTCCATATGGTTGTAAAAAATGGTTCATAAGTGTAGATATTCCAGGTAATGGTTATATGGTATATCATAGTAATCATAATTCATGGGATTTTGCAGATGAATTTGTATTCAGTGATTGGCACTCAAATACAGCGTATGTAAAGACAATCAAAGCTCTTAAAAGACTTATGCTTAAATGGAAACTTCCTGTAGTAACTATTGTAACGGCATCAGGTCGTTATATATCAGACGAATATAAATTTATAATAACATAATATAAGAAGCATACTGTTTAAAATAAGTATCTACACTTTTATTAATTAAAGATTATGGAAAATAGTTTTATTCTTGCTTTAGAATGGATTTTGGTTTTTATCAATTTCCTTATTATTATTCTTTCTCTTCAAAGTCTTAGTAATAAAATTAAAAGGATTGAAGAGAAAATTGATAAATTTTTAATGCGGCGCAACTCTTTATAGAATTTTTGCACTGCCAAAATAAAAACAGAGTTATTAACAATTAAAAGTAAATATTATAGACGAAAAAGAGCTTTTTCTGATTGCAAATGCTGATAATACGGAGTTCATTGCAAGTGATGGGATGAGTGGTGGTTATCCATATGTAACAGATAGGCTTCGACTTTGCCTTATTGGTGACTATGATTATATTGATAAATATTATAAAGATTTGTCACCTTACATTAAAAATGCGGATGATTTTTCAATCAAACGTGTTGTTATTGAAGACATTCCATGGTTTTAACATAATTTATAATTCCAATTTTATAACAAAGAGTGAAATGTTGGAAATGCTTAAAGAAAAATGTGTAAATTAATAATTTCAAGTGGTAGCAAGAAGCGTTGCCGTTCAAAGTTTGATTATAAAGGTATAAACAAGATAATCAATCGTTGTTCTGAATTATTGTCATATTTCCCAGTAGAGCTTATAATTGCAGAGGAAATATATGACCATAGCGATGCCCTTACCTATAATGTATTTTTATTTTTGATATTGGAAAATTGCAATGATGATAAGATATTGAAAGAATTGTCAAAGTTCAAATACATAACAAATTTTAATAAAATCAACAAGAGTGTTAAGTTTCACACAAAATAATATGGAAAATTACAGAGTAAATAGAAAAACCGTGACAGAGTTTTTTTGAAGACAATCTGCATACACATACAGATTGGACTGGAACATATATTGAAACTCAATATAAATGTGAGAGCGTCGAAGAGTTCATAGATAAGTTTATGAACTATATTAGGGAAAATAGTACTGATTAACATCATTTAATTAAAATAATTTGGATGTTCATCTACTATTTGTAATTTTGCACTTAGAAGAATAAAACAATTAAAAATCAAAAATATATGATAACGGAAGTTTACATAAGAGATAATAAAAATACGCCACTAACATATTTGTCAAAGCTTGATAATTTCAAAAATGGGACAAAATATGAATTTAAGGAGGGTGTGAATGTTATAGTTGGTGAGAATGGCTGTGGTAAAACCACCTTGTTGAATTTAATTCGTGCATATCTTCTTATTGATGATAAAGATTGTGACAAGGGCATTTACAATAGTAACATTAACAAGTTGTTCCGTACTTATAATAAGGATGAAATGCTTGATGGTGTGGATGTTTATGCAGATTATGAGCGCAATACCTTCAATCTTTGCCATGCAACCGAAATTTCTGAGGATGGGGTGTTAAAAGATTTTAATTCTTTTGGTACCTATTTTACACAGAAACATTCTTCTACCGGAGAGAGTGTTAACATTGCACTGACTTCATTATTTAATATGATGTTTAGTGCAAATGCAAAGCTGAAATATGATTACGGCAAATTAGGCGATATATATCCTATGTATGTTGAATATGTCGATAAACACAAGATTAAAGGTAATGAATGGACTATCATTATGGACGAACCAGATAGAAACTTGGATATTGAGCGTATAGATGAAATTCTTGGGGTATTGTCTTTTCATAAAGAACAGACACAGATTATATCAGTAGTGCATAATCCGTTGCTAATATATTCATTGTCAAAGAACAAGGAAGTAAATATGATTGAACTTACAGACGGATATGTAAATAAGGTGTGCAGTAAAATAGAAAATATTATCAATAATAATTAACTTCATTTAACCAAAATAATTTGGCAGTTTCAGATATTCTTTATACCTTTGCGGTGTTGAATTAAAAAACAAATTAAATATATGGATTTTGAAACAAAGAAGTTGGTTGGCCCGGTTTTTAATCATTTCTATGAGAAGTATGATGTTTAAACTCATGAAGAAAGGATATACCGGAAAGGTTGTCCGAAACGTAGTATTGCCATTGTGAAAGGTTACAAGGAGGGCAAAAAGGCAGTTCTTGATTATATTGTGAATATTGGTTTGCCATTGTGTCTTTATTCCAAGGATGAACTTATGGAAGTTTTTGAGAAAAAGTTTTTAAGTGTTATTAAATTTTAACAGAAATGAAGATAGTTTTGAGTAATGAGGAAATGTATGCTTTAAGTGATAGTTGTGCATATTTGAAGAATTACGAGGATAGTATAATAAAAAGCCAGCTTTCAACGAGTTTTATGAACCGATTTTTGTTTTTAAAAAGAAATAATATTTTTATGGATTTACATGATTTATATTCATTTCATTGGAAATTATGCAATTTAGATTGTTCAATAGCATTTGAAGATGATGGGAGCATTGACTTTAAGGAATTTATCAAGCAATTCAAGCATTATCAATTCAATAGTGGGGTTGTTAATAACTATTATTCTTATCAGATTATAAAGGATGGCATTAAAAAGTATGCGAACAACGTTTTTTGGAAAGAAATGAGTTCTCGTTAACATCTTTTAACCTTATTTTTTTGGTTATTCCAAATATTATGTTTACACTTTGTAGTATTAAATTAAAAACAGATTAAGAGTTATGAGAAAGATTTTTTATACTATATTTGGTGAAGATATTCTTATCAAAGAGTTTGATGCTGATATGTATAAGGGTGGTGCATACATTGAGGTGATAGGTGATATCGCTTACATTATTGAAGTGTCTTGGGAATGTGACACTTTACGCTTAGTGAAATTATCAAATGTGAGTATTGAAACATTATTTGACTTATTGGTTGAGAAGACAGACGATTATTATACTATTGGTGAGATATATGTAGCACAAAGGAGAAAAGATTTTTCTGAAAAGGAAAAGATTAAGAGAATGTTACAATTGATTTACGATAGGGAAGTGAATTGGATATTGGAAGATAGTATTACTTCGGAGTGTTATAACATAGAATGTGAAAATGGAAAGTGGAAATGGGAATAGTAAGCCTTTGCATTGTAAAATTTAAAAACATAAAATTATGAAATTCATAAATTCAATCAGAGAGGGAGATTTTGTAAAACTCAAGACCTTAGAGTAATTGGAAAAAGAGTTTGATAAAGCTCAAAAAGGTGGTGTTATAGGTACACTTTTCTTTGTATCGCAGATGTTGAAATTGCTTGTGAAAATATCTTCCCATCACTTAAAGAAAATGAAGACGGAGGAACAACAATGAGTAAAGAGAAAGAATTTAACAATCATAGAATTCCTTTTTATATAAATAAAGATAATAGCATTGTTTTTATTAAAAAAGGACAATCTCATATCGAATATTTTAATGAAATCGGACATTTTGAATATATAAACTTTGTAATAAGAGGATATATATTAGATGACCATATTATGTTTTATATAGGAAACAATTTTGAAATTCCAATAAATCTTACTATTAAAACTATATTAAAGTTAGTTTATTCTATAAATAAATCATCTATTAAATGGGTGGGTCTTGGATGTATTATTGGAAAAGTAGGAGAAGAGTGGAATCCTAAAATATCAATTAAAATTAATACAACGATTTAGTAACAAAACTTTTGTAATTATGGACTACGAAAAGAAATACAAAGATACTCTTGAAAGGGCAAAGCAACTCTTAAGAACTTCAGTGGCCTTCGACAGATTTACTATTGAAAGAATCTTCCCAGAACTCAAAAAGAGTGAGGATGAAAAGATAAAAGAAGATTTGATTCAATGGATTAGTGATTTTCCTGATATGATTTGGAGAGGTCACTATAGGGAAGACGTTATTACATGGCTCGAAAAGCAAGGTAAGAAAGAGATTGAAAATAAGTTTGTTCCGAAATTTAATGTTGGTGATGAAATCAAGATTGGTAACGAAAAATCATTAACCATTACTAAAATTGACGAAAAAGGTTATTGGTCAGAGGATTTATTTATTTGTAGTTTTGAAGATTCTGCTAAATGGGAACTTGTTGGAAAGCTTATTGATAATATTGAACCAAAGTTTAAGGTTGGGGATTGGATTAGCAATGATATGTGTGATGTTCATATTGCATCCATAGAGGATGGAATGTATTATTTTGATGAAGGTGATGGCTTGTCCATTGTGTTTGTTGATGAGCATTATCATCTTTGGACCATTGAAGATGCAATGGATGGTGATGTGCTTGTGATACAAAAAACAGATGTTACTTATGAAAGTATCTTTATTTTTAAAGAAATCGAAGACACTCACATTATTCAACACTGTCATTATTTGATTACTGATACAAACGAAGAAGTTTTTGAAGCAAGGTCTAATAACGGATTTTTAGGATTTGTTGGAAGTAATATTCATCCTGCTACCAAAGAACAGCGTGATACTCTCTTTGCGAAAATGAAAGAAGCAGGATGGGAATGGGATGCTGAGAAGAAAGAATTGAAGAAGATTAATGTAGAACTAACTGATTTTGAGAAGTCTTTAGAACACATAATGATAGAAACTCTTGAATGTGGTGATACACGTAACTTAAAAGCTGATGCAGAAATGCTGTTAAGATTAGCACAAAATCCTGCTAAGTAGAGTGAAGAGGATGAACACAATTTTCAAAATATTGATTCCGTATTATTTTATGACAGGAAACTTCCAGAGGATACTTGTATCAAACTGCGCAATTTTCTCAAAACTCTCAGACAAAGGTGTATTTAGAATCAAGTAAAAACAGATTAAGTTTTACAAAAATAAATGATTGAAGAAGCATATTGTTCTTTTGAAGTAGCAAGGCTGCTTAAAGAAAAAGGTTTTAATGAAGTTGTTCGCGCATATCATAATATCTATGATAAAGTAAATCTTGATTTCAGAGTTTCTGTTGATGCTCCACATCTTCAAATTCCTTGTCCGACACACCAGATGGCTATGGCTTGGTTGAGAGAAAAACATATAGTTATTGTTATATATCCAGAATATTTTAATACTGAAGAAGCTATTTCTTATTGGGGAATTGATATTTGGGCAAATGATAACTATGAAAATTTACCAGGAAATTACCCTAAATATGAAGAAGCGGTTGAAATTGCATTAAAGTATTCACTTGAAAATTTGGTTTGATTATGAGACAATACATAGACAAATCCGCTGTAGTGACAGAGATAGAGAAAATAGAATACGAAACAAATTATGAACCTTTCACTGATGAGGTGCTTGGAAAAAGAAGGGTCTGTAAAAGTATAAAATCTTTCCTCGACTCCCTTGAAGTGAAAGAAGTGGACTTGGAGAAAGAATTTGATAAATGTTGTGAAGACTATATATTTGATGATGAATGGGATGTATATATAGCAAGACATTTCTTTAAACTTGGATTTCAAAAAGCACAGAAAGGAGAATAAACTATGAGTCAAATGCCAGATAAAATTTGGTTACATAAAGACACCAAATACAGTACAGCCGACGAAGTATGTGGCTATCAATATGAATTTGCTCAAGAAATAGAATGTGAAGGTATTGAGAACTTTGTAGAATATGTTCCTGCTGACGCCTTTATTGAAAAGGCTTGTGAGTGGTTGAAAGAGAATTTTTTATTCGATGAAGCAGGATATTGTAAAACAAATATCTATAGTACAGAAAGTATGATTTATAATTTCAAAAATACATTTGGTGGTAAATTATGAAAAAAGGAATTGATTTAATTGCTGAAGAACGGAAAAGACAGATTAATAATGGTATAATTACAATCACGATTCACAACATGATTTTAGAGAATTAACGAGTGCAGCAAGAACTTATATAGATGCTGCTATTTTAACGACTAAATCGGAAGAAATTGGCAATTCTGATGAAGCGTCTATTTCTTGGCATAAACATAATGAACCATTTGAATGGAAATATCTTAAACTTGGATGGCCTTGGGAAGAAGAATCATTTAAACCAACAACATCTTTGAAAGACCTGATTAAGGCAGGGGCATTGATTGCTGCTGCAATAGATAGGTTACAGAAAGGCAATGACTAACAATATGTCAACTGCAATGTAATTACTAAATTTTAAAAGGATTATGATACAGTACATAGATAAATCTGCTGTAATAGCAGAGATAGAGAGAATTAAGAAGGAAGAATGTCCTGTTGATTCCTATGAAGGAAGATGTAAGTTATTATGGTTTGAACAATTCCTTTCTTTCCTCAACACCCTTAAAGTAAAAGAGATTGATATTATAGAAATATCTTAGAATTCATTTAAAAATTAAATAATATGGTTGAAATAACAAATGTAAAAGTATATGACTTAAAAGAGTCAGTCATAGCATCAAGAAATGCAATGCGTCTTGTACCTCCAAAGTACACTGACGAAGAATTTGAAAAAGCTTTGCCTCGTGCTATGAAACTTGCAAAATGTGGAGGAGGTAGCGGACATTCAAACTTCCGTAAGGGTATTCGCGTTTCCTTTGACATAAAATATCCTAATTATTTTTCTCCAGAATTGCAACGTTATGGCTTTATTGACATAGTTACATCATCAAGCAAGATGCATAAACTTGTCCAAATGGATATGGACGCTTGCTTCAATGAATATGTCTGTGATGAAGCAAAGAGTTTTATAAAAAAACTTATCAAACAATATAATGACACCCCGTGTTACGAAAATTTCATACGAGTATTATCTAACTGTCCGTTAGGTATTGAATTATTCATGCGCTGTTCAACTAATTATGAACAACTTGCAACTATATATCGTCAGCGCAAGAATCATCGTCTGATAGAAGATTGGGGAGCATTTTGTGAATTTATAAAATCTCTTCCTTATTCAAAAGAATTAATTATTTGTTCCGAATGAAAAAGCTTTATATCAAACCTGTTACTGAAAATTTCCCCATGATACTTGAGGATTTTACAACAAATAGTGTTGAATATTATAAAGAATATATTGATGATGGTGATGATTGGGGAGATTCTATTATTATTGACCCAGTGGTAAGTACATCATTTAGTTTTCCTATAGAGATAATAAACACGTAATATTCACTTTAATAAAATAATACTTTATGAAAGAAATTAAAATTCAAATCCCAGAGGGTAAGAAAGTTGTTCTTACATTCGTTGACGAAGTAAATAACTGTCCAGTAACGGAACGTATCAAAACGTTTAATGACGCCTACAATGAGCTGGGTGATGAGCATCCACTTATCTGTCAATACCGTGATGCTTATCTCAAATACAACGGTAATCGTATGACGAAAGATCTAATTGCTTACCTCAAACTCCGTATCATCGTTGCTGCCCTTAACGAGGGCTGGGAACCGAAGTTTACAGAAGACGAGTATAGGTACTTCCCTTGGTTCCGTTTCTATACCGAAGAGGAGTACAACAAGTTAAATAACGAGGAAAAAGAGCGTTGTGCTCTTCACTCCAACAACAGCACGGTCTCGTGGGTCGGCTTCGTGGTCTGCCATTCATGGACCGATGTTTCGTTCTCGGACACCGCCGTCAGCTCGCGGCTTGCCCTTAAAACTAGTGATCTTGCAATCTATGCAGGTAAACAATTTATTAAAGAATATCTTGATTACATATGTTAGCATTTATATTAGGAATTATTATTGGAATACTGTTAGTACCACTCATTATATATCTCAGAGCACGAA
>CACZGA010000021.1 GCA_902780585.1 uncultured Erysipelotrichaceae bacterium
GCCCGCGATTCAATTATAAATGAATCCTCTAATCCCTTCTTTTTAACCAAATCTTTCATTATAAATTCTGCCATAGGACTTCTACATATATTACCTAAACATACAAAGCATATTCTTCTCATTGTAATACCTCAATAAACTTTTCTTCTAATAAAGAATATAAAAAACATCTTACTATCTTATCAGTCTTTTTCTCTATAACTTTACGATATCCATTCAATTGTTTTTGATAAGCTTCATCCTCTAAATTCTTTAATTTATAATCAACTATTAATACTTCTTCGCCATCTATTAATAAATCAATTACTCCTTGAGAAACAGACTCATCATTTAAATCTATAAATTCATATTCTTTATACATAGAATTATTAATATTATTTCTTATAAAATCACTTTCTAAAAAAGATAATAACTTATTTTTCATATAAAGAGATAAGTCATAATCATCTAAATTATAATTAGAAAAATCAATCTCTTCTAGTACTTCATGCATCCTAGTACCAACTTCCATTAACTCTTTTTCAGAAGCAGTAATAGGCGCCATTTTTTCTTTCGAATAATGATGTTTTTCTAAATAATCATAAGGTATTTCTAATTCCTCTACCTTTAATTCTTTATCTACTTTAACTAAATTATTATCTCCCTCTTTAATTTCTTTTAAATAGTCTTTAGAACCAATTGCCTTACTCTTTCTAACATAAGGCAAAACTACTGAATAAATACTCTTCATAATAGAAAGAAATGAATTATATTCTTCCTTCAAATATACAGGAACAATACTATTCTCTTCCTCTTCTTCTACCTCAGGCATTACAATAATTATTTTTTCTTTTGCTCTAGTAAAGGCCACATAAAGTAATCTAATTCTTTCAGATATTTCTTCTCTTCTAACCATCTTCTTAGAAAGCATCTTCAATATTGTATCTTTATAGTAATAATCTACTTTAGGAAGTACAATACCATATTTAGAATCAAATAATATTCTTTCATTTAATTCACTCATATTAAATCTAGAAGAAAAACCAGCAAAATAACAAATAGGAAACTCTAGTCCTTTAGATTTATGAATCGTCATAATCTGACAGCAATTACCACTAGAAACATTCATTTGAAAACGCAAATCATATCCTTTATCATATATATCATTCAAGTATTCTACAAAATCTTTTATACCATAACCCATTCTCTCATAATTTAAACAAAATTGATATAAATACTCTTCTCTTATTCTTCCTTTTTTAACGTCTCCTAAACTAAATAACTTTTCATCATAATTAAACTCTTCTAATAATTTATAAAAGAAAGTACTTAAATTCATAGAATCAATAAAAGGCACTAATTTAAGACATTTTAAATATAATGGAGACTCTATAAAACTATTATTAAGATAATAATTATATATTTCATCATCACTAATCTTCCATAAGAAACTCCTACAAATAGAAGTAAAAGTATAACGAAATTCTACATCATAACGTTTCTCTTTAATACATAAAATAAATCTTAATAAATTCCTAATTACTAATAAATCATCTTGTTCTGTTAAAGATTCATCTTTTAATATATCTAAAGGTATATGTAAATATTGAAATATCTTTTTATATAACTCAAAATCTCTACTTTTATCAAGCAAAATAACAAAGTCTCTATATTCTATTGGTCTAAGTATTTTAAGATCTTTATCAAACACTAAATATTTATTATTAATCTTTTCTTCTATATCTTTACCAATAATAAAAGCTTCTTCTTCTGCACTAGTAATACCTACTAAATCATCTTTACTATAAGTTATAACATCCAAGTCATAATTCTGGTTGGTTTTACCTTCTTCTATATAACTATTATTACCAAATACCATTCTATGACTCTTTTGATAATCTGCTCCCCCATACTCTTTATCCATAAAACAATCAAATAATAAGTTAATTGAATCAAGTACTTCTTTTCTAGATCTAAAATTCTTTAATAAATCTATTACTTCTCCAAACTCTTTATCTTGGTACAAATCATATTTATCTTTAAATATTGTAGGATTAGCATTTCTAAATCTATAAATAGACTGTTTAATATCACCTACCATATAAACATTATCATGTGAAATAAGTGAAATAAACATCTCTTGAGTATCTGATGTATCTTGGTACTCATCTACCATAATTTCTTGAAATTGCTTTTTCAAATCATTAAGTACATCACTATTATCTTGTACTACTTTAATTGCTAAACGACTTATATCCGCAAAACTATAAAAAGCATTCTTATTTTTATATTCTTCTAATCTATTATCAAACTCTTTTAAAATATTGATAATACATAAAGCATCATCTCTAGTAGAAAGTATCTCCTCTTCTATTTCAGATGAAGATGAATAAATACAATAACCTTTAATCTCTGAAGCAATTTGAAATAATCTTTGCTTCTTCTTTTTTAATTCTTCTTCACTACCTCTTGGTACTGTAATACTAGCAAAGTCACATCCTAATACAAATTCTTCATAAGATTTTGCTAATAAAAGCTTAGAAAAATTATCTTCTAGTTTCCCTAAAAAATCCCCATCTGCTAAAAGACTAATTTCATCAAGTAAATTTCTCATTTCTTTTTGTTTAATAACCAAGTAAGATACATAATCATCTATAAAAGAAGTAATTTTATCACTCGTATAATAAGTATCTATATAAGTATTTAAAAAACTCTTTTTATCATACTTTAACTCAATCTTTTCATAAATACTTAATAAAGAACTTTTTAAACTCTCATCATCTTTTAAACAGAAATGATCTATTAAAGAAGAAAACTCTTTACTAGGTGACTCATAATATTCATCTAATATTTCATCCAGTATTTCTCTTTTCTTTCTCTCTAATAAAATAGAATCACATACTCCTATATCTCTAGTAATATTTAACTTAGTATGATATTTTTTTACGACATATAATGAAAAAGCATCAAATGTCATTATAAAAGCACTATCAATAGAATCTGCTTCATCTTTTATTTCAGGAGTTTTTAAAACATTCTTTCTAATTCTCTCTTTCATCTCTGCTGCCGCGGCATTAGTAAAAGTTAAGATAAGTAATTCTTTAATATGAACACCACTAAGTAATTTTCTTTTTACTCTCTCCGTTAAAACAGCCGTCTTACCACTACCTGCTCCTGCTGATACAAGTATATTTTTACCCTCTAAATCGATTGCTCTTTTTTGTTCTTCTGTCCAAGCCATTACTCTTCACCTCCCAAAAAAGATAAATCATTTTCTTTATTTAAATATACTAAATCATAATCTTTATGAAAACATATATCCTTAAAACTACAATATCTACAAGAAATATTCTCTCCATTATAAACCTTTGGATCAATCTTAAAATCTGCTTCTAAAATAGAATCAGTCTTCTCCTCAATAATATTTTTAGTATAATCAACTAATTCTAATAATTGATTAGAATCAAGTATTTTACTATAAGTACCAAATCCCTTATCAGTATATTTCATACTCTTTATTAATTCACTATCTTGATAAGTAGAATCAAATCTTTCTAACTCATCTATATTGTCAGTAGAATAACCTTGTAAATAATATCTTTCTTTTAATTCTTTATCTAACTTTAAACTCCAAGTAGGATAAGAAAATAAAACATTTTGATAATATATTCCCGTAAATATAGGATTATCAAATACTTTTCCATAATGAATTAAATATAAATATACTGGTAACTGCATATGTAGACCATATTTTAATGGTTCTAAATGTGTATCAATATATCCCGTCTTATAATCAACAATAGAAAAATAAGTATCTTCTATTCTCTTATAGTACATTATCTTATCAATATAACCCACAAACTTAACAGAAACATCTCTTGGTATAGTAATCTCAATCTTTTTCTCTGTTAGAACATCATCATACCCAGTAAGTAATTGTTGACCCTTTAATACTTCTAATAACTCAATTAAATCTTTCTTTATCCTAACTAATAATAATCTTTCTTTAAAAGATAAATCTCTTTTTTCTAAATAAGCCTTATATTCTTTTTCTAAATCAAAATGTTCCTCTCTATATAAAGATAGTATATTATGATACATACTACCTACAAAAGAAGAAAACAAATCTTCATAAGTATCTAATTTTAATACATATTTTAAGTAATAAGAAAAACGACATTCATTATAAGCATTTAATGAAGTATAAGATAGATTTAAAGGATAAGGAATATTCTTTAAATAATTATCTTGATTAATAAGAGAATAATTATGATTATAACTTCTATAAGGAATAGAATAATTACTATATAAATATTCTAAATCTTTTTCTTTTTCTCCAAATATTGTAAAAGTATCCATCTTTTCCGCTAATTTTATTTTGTTATAAAAATGAGAATAATTATAAGTAAAATTATAATCCTTTATAATCGGAATAGAATACTCCATTAAAAAACTAGCTGGATAATAAGACATAAATGGTGTTTCTTTTTTATAAGACAAGTACAAATTCTTAATTTTAGATAATAAGTAAGCAACAATCTTCTTTTCTCTTTGATTAATATAACTAGTAGAATACATAGATATTTTTTCTTTTAAATTATCTTCTATATAATCAGTGTCTTTCTTAATAGATGGTAATACTTCTTGATTAAAACCAACTACAAAAACATAATCATCTTCATTAAATGACCTGCTTTTTAAATCACAAATCCTAACAGCATTCTTAATCATTGGATTATCTAAATAAGTATGTTTAAACTTATCTATCATTAACTCTCTAACAACATCATCATCTAATGAATATAAAGCAAACGTATTAAATACCTGTAAAGCTTTATGAATAATCTCATCAGAGGCATCTTCTGGTATTTTACCAGTTCTTAAATAACTAGTAATTGGACTAGTACTAAATAAAGAATTACGAAAAGGGATACTAACTGGTATTTGATAAAAAGAAAATAATTTATTTATAGTATAGTAATAATCCTCTCCTACATTAACTAAATAAATATGAGATAAATCTATGCCCTTATTAATAAGTTTTCTTATTTCTAAACATACAAAGGATATTTCATCTTCCATAGTCAAAAACTCGTAGCACTCACCAGAAAAAGTACCATCATAATGAAAAGTAGAAGAAAGAATCCTCTCTTCATACTTATCTAAATCATAATAACCAACTACTTCAATATCACAATTTTTTAAATAATTATGAAAACTATTAGATTCTTTTATAAAACCATTATCTATTAATTCTTTCTTTAATTCCTGTAAAAATATTAATTTTTCATCTGTATATAAAGTATCTACATGGATAACAGGTAAATAACTAAGATAAGCCCTAACAACATCTAAATTCCAATGATATTTCTTCATTAAATAATAATATATAGAAATATCTATCTTATAAAAATAATGTTCAAAAAACTCATTTTTAGTCATAAAACGAGTATTATTAAACCCTTTATCTTTGGCCATAGAAGAAAGAATTTTAATTTTTTCTTCTGTAGGACATATAATTAATTTTACTTTCTTCATAGACTACACCTATTTCATTATAACAAAAAAAGTCTTAATATTTAAGACTTTATAGATGATATTGTTACTTCTCTAATTCCTCCCACAGTATTTTGCACTCTCACTGTAACAGAAATAGAAATAATATTATCTGTATTTACATAATCACTAATTTTTTTCATAAATTTTAAATGATTATATCTATTTGCCGATAAAATACCAGATTGATATACATTAGTGTTACCATCTTCCATAGAAGTAGCCCTAATACTAAAAGAATAATAATCAATTGGTAATAAAGTTCCTCCAATAGATTGTCCCCCGTTAATATCAACCATAAAAGAAGAATTTAAAATAAGATCAAAATGATTTTTACCTATTTCATTACCATCATCATCAGAAAAAGATAAATTAATATCTGGTGCTGGAATGCTCTCTACTTCAGGAACTTTATCTTCTCCACAATATAAGTAAGTAAGAAAAGTATATTCACTTTTATTTAAACGATAAATCTTTACATAAGAATTCTTCTTACAACTATTATCCTCAAACTCATCATTTTTTAAATACTTTTCTTTTTCTAAAGTTAAAACATCTATATTATTACTATCCCCAATATTTTTAGGTAATAACTCACTATGTTCTTGAAAATAATTCTCAGCTGCTTTATTAATAGTAGTTTCTAACTCAGTAACTTTATCTTCTCTTAGCCCATTAAAATAAGAAAGGAATTGATTAAAAACCATAAAAAGTAAAAGTCCTACTATTACAACTAAACATATTAATTCAATAATAGTAAAATGAAATTTTTCCTTTTTCACTTTCTTAGTCATATAAACACCTATCCTATTCAAAATTATAGATTAATAAAATCCAAAAAGCAACCACAAAAAAAAGCAGATTATTCTGCTTCTTTAACTACTTCTACTTTTCCTTTATAAGTTCCACATTTAGGACAAACTCTATGTGGTTTAATCATTTCACCACAGCTAGGGCATTTTGTCATACCAGGAACTTCCATAGCATTATGACTTCTTCTCATTCTTTTTCTTGTCTTAGATACTTTACGGAAAGGAACAGCAAACATTTGAATATCTAACTTCATCCTATATCACTCCTCTTCAAAATCATTTAATAATTCCAGAAATGGATTGTTAGGGTTAATTCGTTCATCTTCCCGAATAACTCTCCATCCATCCCCTTTATATTTACTGAGATCTTGAACCTTAGTAAACCGTAAGGGGACCTCTAGTACAATATTTTCCCACAAAAAACCTAAAATATCAAGAGTATTTTCATTTTTTATATAATTTTCAGGTAAAAAGTCATCAAATTGTATCTCAAACGGATAAGAAACTTCCTCTAAAGATATAGAATCCTTAATTATCATAGTACCACTAATAGTACCAATAAATACATATTTATCATCTCTTAAAGTAATTATTCCATCTACTTTAATATCACTAAGTCCAAGTATATCAGGACAAGTATAATCATCTGTAAAAGAGTAAGAATCATGAATAGAAACTTCACTTACTTGATTAGTATGAAGTAAACTTAAATCAATCTTCATCTTCTACACCTATCGCAATAGAAGAATTTTCTTCTTCAACTTGAATAATACCATGATAATGTAAGAATGCTCCTCTAGGTAAAGAACTATCTTGATTAACCCATAAACGAATAGTAATTGAATTATTACCTAAAGCTTTAATAGTATCTTCAAGTAAAATACCATCTTCCAATTCATTTAAATTATAAATTTTATTTTCTTTCTTATTAATCTTAACAGATACACGAATATCTTCTTCTGGAATTAAATACTCTTCACATTCATCAGCTAAAATAGTTTCTTTATCTTGTAAAATACGAATCTTATAATTAACTTTCTCTGTTAAATTATTCTGAATAGAAACCAAATAAGCCTTAGAAGAAGATAATCCAACAGAATCAGTAACCGGTGTTACTTTTGAAAGAGTAAGCTTATCCCCCGTAGATTCATGATAAGTTACATCTAAAGAATCTGATGAAAAATCAATACTTCTATTTTCTTGAAATTTATAATAAATATAATGAGTAGGAATAATTGCTAAAATTAAAATGAAAATCATAAACACAGTATTTTTAATCATTTCACGTTTTCTTATTTCTGAATACATAAAACACCTCTCTATAACATTATAAGTTTTTTCTCATAGATAAACCAGTATTTTAGGGAAAAAATTATTATTCTTGACATAATAATTGTAGTATTTGATAGACTGTTTCCAAACTATCACAAGTTGCAATAAAACGAGATGTATGACAAAACCTAAGCCCAGGTATATGAGATACTTCAGCCAACTCATCACCTTGCAAACCTCCCCACTCTTCAGGAAATGGTTTACGTAATGTATGGTCATCCAAAGATTTTGGCATTGCTTTAATTGCATATCCCCCACGATTAGAAGGAAAAGCTACATATAAAATAGAATTACCCTTTGGATTAGATAAAATTGTTTCTTCATAAGGAATAAACTCATCCAATATTAAGTAAGGAGAACCATCTGGTGTATTTTCTAAGAATTGTTTAACCTGCATATCCGCAATAACTTTTCCTTGAATATAATATAATTCTTCTTCCCAAACCATCTTAGCCAAAACGCAAGCTTTATAGAACTGTTCATTTTCTTCTTCACCAGAATCAAAACTTGGATTAAATAACTTAATAATTCCAGGTAAAGTTTTTACTTTGTAAGAACAATCTATTTTAGGGAAAAAGCCATTATCATCGCCATCAATTCCCTCAATTAAGTCTTTATCAATACCTAAAAACATTTCATCTACATTACTATAATCATATTTAGTTAAAAAATCTTTTCCAAACTCTTTCCATAGTAAACCTAAAGAACTATAAGTAATACCATTTTCTCTTTTTAAAGCATCTAACTGATGATGATCATATTTACCTCTACCAACATCATAAACGAAAGTACCTTCATTTAATTGTGAAGGAACATTACTAGTCCTAAAAACACGAACATCTCCTAAATATAAATCCAAGAAAGCTGTTGCAAAAACCTCATCAGCATGCATAGTACCATTATGAGTAATACAATTAGCCTCCCCAATAGAATTAACTACTCTTATCATAAATCACCTCAAGAACGATCTCTAGCCATATAAATAAGTCTAAAGATTTCAATAATTGCTGAAGCTACCGAAGCTACATAAGTTAAAGCTGCTGCTGTTAACATATCTCTACAAGAAGAATGTTCCTTTTTAGAAACAATATTTAACTTAGATATTTGTTTTAAAGCTCTATTAGAAGCATTAAACTCAACTGGTAAAGTAACAAGTTGAAATAGTAAAATAACAAACTCCATCGCAATACCAAGCCATAAAAGATTAGTTAATGATGTAAATATACTAATAACTATAATTAAATAACCAAGTCTAGAAGCCAGATTAACAACTGGCACAATACTATTTCTAAATCTTAAGAAGGTATAACCTTCCTTATCCTGTATAGCATGCCCACATTCATGAGAAGCCACACTAACAGACGCTAAAGAAGTATTATTATAAATATCACTAGATAAATTAACTATCTTATTACTAGGATCATAATGATCAGTTAAAGTACCATTAATTTCTTTTACTTTAACTTTCTTAAGACCATTCTCATCTAGTATTTTACGAGCAACTTCTGCCCCAGTCATACCCTTCCCAGATTTAATTCTCTTAGTTTTTTGATACATAGAATTAATATAAGACTGTGAACAAATTGTAATAAACATAGTAATAATCAATAATAAATAATACATACTCCCACCTCTTCTTACTATGATTATAACACAAAAAAAGAAAAGTTTTTATCTAACTTTTCTTTACTAATGAACTCTTGCACCACTACCATTTCTTTTTTTCCTTTTTCTATGAAAAGCATACAATACTACACCACCAGCAATAACAGTAATTAGATGTGGTGTAACAATAACCTCCACGTGTTTAACATGCTTATTAGGAAATTCAATTTTATCAGTGCTTTCTCCAAAATACTCCTCAGTTGATTTTTGTACGCTAACATCTACACGTCCAAAAGGAGCCCCAACAAAATTACTAGTAACTTGAATAAGTTCAGTACCATATTCTTCAGCTAAATCTTCACGGAATTCAAGATTTTCTATATTATCACATTTAGCATTATCTCCCCAATTTGCAAGCCAAAGATCAAATCTACCCTCATCTATATCTATTGTATCAATCATATACTTCAAAAAATCCTCATTACAATAGATATTAATTTTACCAAATTTTTTTGATAAGCCATCAATCCAAGTATTAACTAATAATTCTAGTTGTTCACTATCCAAATCTCTTAAATATGAGTCTTCAAGATCAATTGCAAAGAAACCAGTATTAGGTACTTTATCATTAACAAGTTTTATTTGCTCTTTTTGATAATTAATAAAATCCTCATCACTACAATTAGGATCATCATCTCTAAATGTTTTAACAAAATGATATAAACCAATATCCTTACCATTAAATACGTTTAGATTATTTTTAAATTGATTATCTAACCTAGAACCAATAGAACTTCTAAATATAATTCCTATATTGTTGTCATCAACATATTTACGTGCCGTCTCATCAAGTTCACCTTGATTTTCAGAAACATCTATAGTATATGAATAAGTAGTTTTTTTACCACCTTCAGGTCTAACACCCGGAATATGTAGTTTTAATCCTTTACAATATTCAGTAATAGAGTATCCATTTATTCTAAGTAAATCAGTAGCAGAAATATCTAAATTTAAAGATTCACATAACTTAGATATCTCACGCCAATCATTACTATTAGTGGTATAAAGTCTATCTTGAACCAACCCCTTAGGATTATGAGGAATATTACCTTGAGCATCAGTCATATAATACATTTTATCCCCTAAAGTAATCTTACCTCCGAATTTTCTACCAAGCACATTAACTGTACCACCAATACTAGTAGAGCCACGGCATAAAAAGGAATTATAATTACCAGAATATTTAATATTATCTTTATCTTCAACAATAGGACAAGCCATAGAAAATTCAATACCTAATTCTTGGGCATAGCATAAGTTCTTATCAGTAGCTAATGCAACAGTACTTATACCATTATCACTACAAGTATTAAAAATAGCACCAATAATAGCTTTTTTAGTATTATTATCTATACTAGCACTATCAAGAATATGATCTATATTAATATAAAAAGGTAAATCAATATCTGGATTATAACTTTTAAGACTATTCTTATAAAGATTTCTAATATAAAATGCGTCTTGATAAGCATCACCAACTGTTAAAGCATCACTGTCAATAAGAATACCACAGTTACCATCAGCAATATTAATTTTAGAATCCAATAATAGCGTAGCATATTTTACACTACTTCCTCCATCTAATAAAACAGCATCGTTCTTATCTAAAAAAGTTCCTATTAATGTTTTTGGCCTTTTAATCATTAAAAGAGAACCATCATCTGGAGTTGTTTTACCACAACCAGTAAAGCCCATTATAGCTGCCATAGCAACAGGTAAAATTGATTTATAATTAATTTCCATTTTTATCCACCCCTTAAACCAAACTAATTATACCACACATGTTGTAAAATTGCAAGGAAAAACAGAAATAAGCAACAAAAAAAAGGATTGTTAAATCCTTTTTACTGTTTATTAGTTGAAAGCTTATATGAAAGAATAAATACTCCTGTACCAATAACTAAAACACTTAATATAATACCAAGAATAGAAGTAAATGCTGAAGTATTAGGTACAGCAACAGTCTGATCCCAATTATAAACTATATCATAATAACCATTAAATTGTAATGCTGCATTAGTATTTAATCCACGTACTGATAAATCAGTAGAGAACACTTGTACCTTTTTATCATTAGCAGTAAGTGTTACTGTATTATCTACACCATTATTCTCACAAGTATTAATAGTAGTAGTTTCAGTAGTTGGCTCATCTTCTCCTAAAACAGAATAATTAACATTATATTCACACATACTAATAGATTTATTACTTATATTTCCAAATCCTTTATAAACTTTAGATTGATTTAATATTATACCTTCTGGAATAAAATCAAATATTTTAGTAACAGGAATACTATTCTCAGATACATACAATTTATAGTAATAATCTATATCTAATTTTTCCAAATTAGTAAATTGTGATAAATCAATACCACTAGCCCAACTATAATCAACTACCATATATGTAATACCAGATTTATTAGGAATATTATAACCCTCAAATTCATTAAATATCGCATTAATCTCTTTTAAATTATTTAAGTTATTTAAAGATAATTTATTTAATTTATTACTAGAAATATATAATTTTTCTAGACTAACATTCTTAGACAAATCAATATTAGTTAGATTATTCAATGATAAATTTAAATATTTTAAAGCAGTTTGCTTAGAAATATCTATACTACTTATTTTATTATTATATAAATCTAAATCAATTAAATTAGTATTATGAGATAAATCTACAGAACTTAATTGGTTACTAGAAGCATATAAATATTTTAAATCTTCATTATTAGATACATCTATAGTATTAAACTTATTAGCGGATAATATTAAATATTCTAGATTTGGTACCCTTGATAAATCAATAGTATCTAGCTTATTAGCATTTAAATCTAATCTAGTTAAATTAGAAGCTTCTTCAGCTGGCATATCTACTCTAGTAATTTGGTTTCCAGATAAATATACATGCTCTAGCGCTGGATTAAGAGACATATCTACTCTAGTTAAATTATTTAAAGATAATAGTAAGAATTTAAGATTAGGAAGCATAGAAATATCAATATTAGTTAATTTATTATTATATACATTTAAATCAACTAAACCTGTATTATGAGATAAATCTATACTAGTAAGTTTATTACCATTTAAATATAATTGTTGTAAATTTGTATTATGAGATAAATCTATACTAGTAAGAGAATTAAATGTCATATTTAACATAACTAAATTAGTATTTTGTGATAAATCCATACTAGAAACTTTATTATCATATAAATTTAAATATCTTAAAGCTTTTAGTTTTTCAATACCCTTAGTACTTTGAATATTTGAACTACGACATATTACTTCAGTAATCTGAGCTAACTCTTCATCAGTAGCAGACTCTCTACCTTCACCTAAAGTATCTAAAACACATCGATATAATGCCTCAGATTCAAATCCAGATTCAGATACCGCTGTATAGTAATCTTTGTTATCTACCTTTACAACAGTCTTCTCTCCGTGAATAAAAACAGAAAATAAAAATAAAACAATTAGTAATAATATACTTTTTTTCTTCATAAAACCATCCTTCCATACTATATATAAAATATAGCAAAATGGTATTAACAAGTCAATAAAGCATAAAATGCATCTCCTAAAAGTCTGTCTATTTTACATTATCTCTGGGCAATAAATTCTGCTACTTTAACACCATCCATTGCCGCTGTCGTAATTCCTCCTGCATAGCCAGCTCCTTCACCGCAAGGATAAATCCCTAGTATGTTAGATTCACCCTTATCATCTCTTTCAATCATAACCGGTGAACTAGTTCTAGACTCAACTCCTAATAAAACACTATCAGCCCTATCAAAGCCTTTAATTTTAGTACCAAAATAAGGAATAGCTTCTTTTAATGAATTAGTAATAAAACTAGGGAATAACTGATTTAAATCTGCAAAAGAAGTAGCCCCTTTTGTATTAGTAATAACTTTCCCAAAAGAATTAGACACTTTTTCTTCACAAAAATCTCCATATAATTGACATGGAATAAAACCCTTTCCTAATGAATAAGCTTTTTCTTCTAATCTTCTTTGAAACTCAATACCATCTAATGGATTATTTCCAAAATCATTTTTATTAACCGTAACAACAATCGCACTATTAGCGTTTTTTTCATCACGTAAATAATTACTCATACCATTAATTGCTAATCTTCCCTCTTCAGAAGATGCATTTACTACAAATCCACCAGGACACATACAAAATGAATAAACGCCCCTCCCATTACTAGTTTGATAAGTTAATTTATAACTAGCTGGTGGCAATAAACTAGCCTTATCTCCATACTGACTAGTATTAATCATCTCTTGTAAATGTTCTATCCTAACTCCTACCGCAAAATTCTTAGCTTTCATAGAAATCCCCTTATCAAATAATAATTGAAAAGTATCCCGAGCTGAATGCCCAATTGCCAGTACCAACACATCACAAGAAATATTTTCATTATTATTTATTTCTACTCCAGTAACCTTATTATCCTTAACAATAATATCCGTAACTTTAGAAGAATATCTAAATTCTCCTCCCATCTTAATAATTTTATTACGAATATTTTTTATTACTAATCTTAATTTATCAGTCCCTATATGAGGTTTAGATAAATATAGTATTTCTTGTGGAGCCCCATTTTGGACAAAAATATCAAATACTTTTCTACCACGATTCATTTTATCTTTAACTAAAGTATTTAACTTCCCATCAGAAAAAGTCCCTGCTCCTCCTTCACCAAATTGTACATTAGACTCTGGATTCAATTTATTGTTTTTAAAAAACTCTTCAACTGTTTTAACCCTATTTTCTACATTCTCTCCTCTTTCTAAAATAAGAGGTTTATAGCCATTTTCTGCCAAAAGGTAAGCACACATTAAACCAGCTGGCCCACTTCCTACAATAACAATCTTACTATCTTTAGAATAACTACCCTGAGGGAAACTATACTCTTCTAAAGTAGATAATTCTACTCCCTTAATCTTTTTAGAAAGAATGCTCCCTTCCTTATCAGTTTCTACATCTACTTCATAAACATAGAAAATAGAGTTCTTATCTCTCGCATCTATAGACTTCTTTATAATATTAAAAGAATTAATATTTGAAACCTTAATCCCTAATTTTTTAGCTATCTTATCTAATAATTTATCAGTAGAATCTTCTTCTATAAGTACCTTAATTTGATTAACTCTAATCACGATAACCACCTATCTTTTTACCAGCTAACATACTACTAATCCAACAAGTAGTTAAGTTATACCCACCACAATTACCATTAATATCTAGTAACTCACCAACTATAAATAAACCTTTAACTAATTTAGATTCCATTGTATGAGAGTCTATTTCCTCTAAAGAAACCCCTCCATTACAAATCTGACAAGAGTCAAAACCTTTTGTACCCATAATAGGTACTTCAAAACTTCTTAATTGATGAATTAATCTTATCTTTTCTTCATTACTTAAATCTAAATAATAAGAATCTTTATTTATCTTACTTTCTTTTAATATAATAGAAACTAATTTATAATTTAATATTCCTTCTAGTAACTCTTTAATATTTTTATTAGAATGATCCTTCGCAAACTTATCAAACCAAATAGCTAAAAAATCATCTATAAAAGGTACAAAATTAATCTTAATAACCTCTTTCTTACCTTCAAATAACCCTCTAGTAACAAAATTACTTAATTGAAAAGTACAAATTCCACTAATACCATAATTAGTTAATTGTATTTCTCCTTTTTCACTAGTAATATACTTTCCATCTTCAAATAAATCTAGTGAAACATCACTTCTTACCCCATCCCATTCCTTTAAAAATGAGCCTTTACTTTCTAATTGTACTAAAGCAGGTAGCGGTTCAATAATAGTATGCTTAAATTCTTTTAAAAATAAATATCCCATACCATCACTACCAGTCTTAGGATAAGCTTTAGATCCACACGCCAAAACAACTATATCAGCTTCATACTTTTCAGTATCAGTAACCACTATAAACTTATTATTCTTTTTACTAATACTATTTACTAAACAATTATATTTAAATACAACACCTTTTCTTGTAGCTTCCCCCATAAGCGCATCCTTAACAGTACTAGCTTGATTAGAAAAAGGGTAATAATAACCATTCTTAATCTTAGGTACAATACCTAAATCAGAAAAGAAATCTTTTACTCGTTCTATATTTTGCCAAGTAATAATATCTTCTACTATATCCATATTTTGACTATGATAAGAATCCATATTATTTTCTTCATTCATATAATTACATTTACCATTACCTGTCATTAATAATTTTTTCAATGGTTGAGCATTTCTCTCTAAAACTATTACTTCATTATTTTTTTTCTTCGCAAAAATACTAGTAGTAATACCACTTACTCCTCCACCAATAATTAAGATTTTCTTCATAATACCCTCCTCTTTTTCCACCCATATTATAACAAACTTATTGAGAAAAAAAAAGAATTATACTATACTAAATAATGGAGAGTGAAGATATGAAAAAGAAAGTAAAAGTAAAGAAAAAAGCTTTAATTATCATACCAGTAATTATCCTATTAATAGTAGGAATTATATTTGGTAATAAGTTATTAATTAAAAACAAAAAAAATAGTTATTATCACCCCTATGGTATTACTATTAAAGATACTTCTCTTTATGATAATAATAAACAAGTAGTAGGCTCTATCTCTAAAGATATAGGTTTAGAATTAGAAAAAACATCTACTGACTATTTTAAGATTAAAAACACATCTTATTATATTTACTATTCAGATATAAAAGAAGGTAAAAATAAATCTTTAGAAAAAAACTATATTCCATTTAATAATAATATTAAAACTACTAATAAAGTATCTCTACTCCAAGATAACCAAGAAAAAATAACTTTAGATAAAGGTATTAATATACCAATAGAATATCAAGATGAAAACAATTATTATGTATCTTTTTCAAATCAATTATTTACTATCGTAAAAGATGAAAACTTAGAAGTTATAGAACATAATAATACTAATGAAGAAATAGCCAATCATGTAAGTATTTTAAATTATGATACGATAAAAGACACTTGTGAAAACATTGTATGTACTACAATTGATAATTTTAAAACTCAAGTAAATACTTTAAAAGAAAATGGTTATTACACAATAGATGAGATAACATTCAATAATTATTTAAAAAACTTTATTCATTTAAAGAAAGGTGCCATATACATAGTATCAAATACACCTAAAGAAGAAATAACAAGTCTAAATGAATTAAATATTAATGTAGAAAAAAACAATCCTCTCACTATAAAAATAACAAACAAACCAACTACACCAGAATCAAATTTATTAAGACTTGATTCTTATCAAATAAAAAGTTATTCCTTAACCGAAAATATAATAAAAATGGCTAATGGTGAAGAAGTTATAGAAACATCACCTAATATTAATGATAATCAAAGTGTACCAGTCCTAAATTACCATTTCTTCTATTCAGATGATGAGTCATGCAACGAAACAATTTGTTTAAATATAAATAAATTTAAAGAGCATCTACAATATTTAAAAGACAATGGTTTTAAAGCTCTAACTATGGAGGAGTTTAGAAAATGGATGTATGGCGAAATAGAAATACCAAATAAATCCGTATTAATAACAATAGACGATGGAGCCATGGGTACTGGCAAACATAATGGTAATAAACTAATCCCAGCCTTAGAAGAATATCAAATGAACGCTACTCTATTCTTAATAACTGGTTGGTGGAAAATTGAAAACTATGAATCAAGCTATTTAGATATCCAATCACACACTTATGATATGCATCAATATGGTACTTGTGGAACAGGTCAAATAACTTGTGCTACCTATGATGAAGCGTTAGCTGATTTAAGATTATCATTAGACATAGTAAAAAACAATGATTCCTTCTGTTTCCCATTCTATAGTTATAATGATACTTCTCTAAAAGCTGTAAAAGACGCTGGCTTTAAACTAGCTTTTGTTGGTGGAAATAGACAAGCCAAAAGAAAAGACAATAAATTCTTAGTACCAAGATATCCAATTCATAGTAACATAACCATGAGTACTTTCAAAAACATGGTCAATTAAAAATAACCTTAAAAAAGGTTATTTTTTTAATATCAATTGTTTAACTCTATCATTAAAACTATTTAAATCTTCTTTTTTAATTTCATTATATCTCATAATATCTTGCTGACAACTTATTATCAATTTATCCCCCCTAATTATTTCTT
>CACZGA010000022.1 GCA_902780585.1 uncultured Erysipelotrichaceae bacterium
CCACAGCCTGCACCAACTTCACCAGTTACGGCTGGAGTGGATACTAGAAGTGGTAATGCTAATTTAAGTAGTTTAAAAGTTGATTCTTTTGAATTAACTAAAACAGATGATGTACATTATTCTTTAATTGTTAAACATTCTATAGAATCTGTTACTATTAATACAGCTCCAGAAGATGCTAAAGCTACTGTTGCCGGAGGTGGTAAGGTAGATCTTGCTGTTGGAGATAATAATTATGAAATTATTGTTACAGCTGAAAATGGTACTACAAAGACGTATTATTTAACTATAACTCGTAAGAATAATCAGTATGATATAAAAGATTTAAAAGATGCTATAGAAGATGATGAAAAAGATATTATTATTTTATTAGATGATAATTCTGTTATTACAGCTTCTGCTTTACAGAAGATTAAAGATTCTAAAAAGACTTTTACTTTTGTAAAGAAAGAAGAAGATAAAATATTATATACTTGGATAGTTGATTCTTCTAAAATTAAAAAGATTGCTGACTTTAGTATGGGTGTTGGGTTTACATTTAAAAATATTATGAAATTTGATGATATTGTTGGATATCGTAAAGGCATTTATTTACAACTTAAGGAGGGAAATATTCCTAATGCTTCTTTAGAAGTTGATGTTTCTTCACAATTTAGGGATGGAGATAAAGTAAGAGTATATTTCTATGATGAAGCTAATAAAAAAGTATCTTTAAAAGAAAGTTCTTTAACTATTAAAGGTGGTAAGATTTCTATTCCTTTAGTTGAAGGGGGACAATACTTTGTTACTAAAGCTTTTATAAATAAAAATGATGGTTTTAATGTTTATCAAATAGTTTCAATTATTGAATTATTTGCTTTAGTTGTAAGTTTATTTTATATAATTGGATTAAAGAGAAAAATGAATTAAAAAATGAAAGAATTTCTTTCATTTTTCTTTCTTTTAAAGTATATTTATACTATAATAATGCTGAGGAGATGAACGTATGGATTGTGAAATGATTTTATTAGATGTTACGGATAAAATGGATAAAACGATTGAAAATTTACAGAAAAGATTTACGACTGTTAGGGCAGGAAGAGCTAATCCTTCTAGTTTAGATGGAATTGTGGTAGAGTATTATGGTAGTATGACTCCTTTAAAACAACTAGCTACTATATCTGTTCCTGAAGCTAGACAATTGTTAATTAAGCCTTTTGATAAGAGTGCATTAGGTGCTATTGAAAAAGCAATTTTAACTTCTAATTTGGGTTATAATCCTGGAAATGATGGTGAAACTATTCGTATAGTTATACCTGAACTTACAGAGGAAAGAAGAAGGGAACTTGCTAAACAAGTTAAGTCATTAGCTGAAGAAGCAAAAGTATCTATTCGTAATATTAGACATGATGCAATGGAAGATGTAAAAAAAGCAGAATTACCAGAAGATGAAGAAAAAGGTATGGAAAAAGATATTCAAGATATGGTAAATGATTACAATAAAAGAATAGAGAAAGAATTAAAAGAGAAAGAACAAGAATTACTTACTGTTTAGTAAGTATTTTTTTGAAGAATATTTTAATTACTTTTTGATTTATTATCGTTATGCTAGAGAGTATGATGAAGCTTTGAGTAAAAATGATTCTTTGAGATTAGATGTAATTAGTTCTAATACAAAATGTATGATGATAAAAAGAATAGATAAATAATTGTAATTTATCTTTTTTTTTGTATTTTATTATGTTAATATGAAAGAGTAAGGAGAGTGTGAATAGTGGAAAAAAAGGAAGGAAAGAAACAAAATTGGGGGTTAGTTACAGCGCTTGTTGTTATATTATTTGCTGTATTTTGTTGTTTTGGATATGCTATAGGTGGTTTTAGAGTTAGTAAGAGTATCATTAAGACTGTTTCTAATGAGGAAAAGGTAGAAAGAAATAACGCTAACATAACGGTTTATGAAACAACTGATGAGAAGATTACAAATATATTAAAAGTTCTATTTAGTTATCCTGATTGTAATGTAGTAGATATGTATGCTAATGACAAAATTGTTGAAGCAAAAGATATAACTGCTTTACAGGCTTATAGAATGGTTGAATCTAAGTATTTTGATAAAGAATCTATGACATTAGATGAATTTCAAAATGCAGTTCATTCAATTTTGGGAAAAGATTATAATATTGATCCAGCATCATTAGATTATTCAACTAATAATTGTATGAGATTTGTTTATGATGCAAGCACAAAAACATTTAATAAACAAGAAACTGCTTGTGGTTGGACTTGTGGACCTGTAAGTACTCGTTATTTAGTAACTAAGGCTGTTGAAAATAATGGAGAATTTACTATTACAATGAGGGTTGCTTTTGGAGATGGTGAAAGTACTTTCTATAAAGATTCTTTACATCAAAATAAGTTAGCCACTTATAACGAGGGATATGACGTTATTCCATATGAACAAGCAGGAGCTTATAAATTTACCTTCAAACTTGAAGATGGCAATTATGTATTTGTTTCTAGTGCTTTAGCCTAAAAAAGTATTATTAGAGCTAAAGTTACTTGAGAAGTATGGTTTATTAAAAAAGTATGGCTAGAGATTTTTTCTAGTCTTTTTGTTTTATTTATTGTAAAATAATGTTGGTGGTAATATGCAACTTACGTATAATGGAAAAGATTATGATGTTGTTATTGAGAAAAAAAGAGGACAAAAGAATACTTATATTAGAGTAAAGAAAGATATGAAAGTTACAGTTACAACAGGGTTATTAACGAGTAATATGTTTATTAGAAATCTTATTAGTGAAAACTATGATAGAGTATGTAAAATGATTGATTACCAAGAAACTAAATTTCATAATAATCAAGGCTTTTTCTATTTAGGTAAACAATATGTTGTTATTTACTGTGATCAAAAGGGAATTACTTTTTCAGAAGATAAAGTTTATATTAGTCATGATTTTGATATAGATAAGTGGTATCGTAAGCAAGCTAAAGAGTTGTTTTTAGATAGACTTAATGCTAATTATGAAAAATTCACAAGAAAAATACCATATCCATCTTTAAAGATTCGTAAGATGACTAGTCGATGGGGAGTATGTAATATAAAGACTCATGAAATTACTTTAAATTTGGAATTAATTAAAAGAGATGTTAGTTATTTGGATTATGTTATTATTCATGAAATGAGTCATTTAATATATGGGGATCATTCTTCTTCTTTTTGGAAATTAGTAGAAGATAATATGCCTAATTATAAAAAATATAGGAAAGAAATGAAGGAGTTCTAATGTTTATAACAAGTTTAGAAAATGAAAAGATTAAGAAGTTATTAAAACTACAGAAGAAAAAGTATAGAGATTTAGAGAATAAGTATTATGTAGAAGGTTATCATTTAGTACAGGAGGCTTTTAAAGCGGGAGTTTTATTGGAAGTTTTACAGATTGATGAAGCTCCTTATTTTGAGGTAGATACTTACGTGGTTTCAGAGGAAATAATGAAAAAGCTTTCTACTACTGATACGCCTACTAATATAATTGGTGTTTGTAGAAAGATAGATTATGATGAGATTAAGGGGAATCATTTACTTTTATTGGATGAAATACAAGATCCTGGTAATTTAGGTACTATAATACGTAGTGCGGTGGCTTTTGGGGTTGATATGATACTTCTTTCACGTAATACAGTAGATTTATATAACTCAAAAGTTTTACGATCTACACAAGGTTTATATTGCCATATTCCAATTGTTTCAGTAGATTCTGTTCCAACTATTAATTCTTTAAAGGAAAATGGCTATAAGATTTGTGGTACTGATGTTACAGGTGGTATAGATATTAGAAATATAAATAAAAGTGAATTAACTAAGTATTGTTTAATTATGGGTAATGAAGGTAATGGAGTAAGTAGAGAGATTAAAGAATTATGTGACTGTAATTTTTATATTCCTATGAGTAATGATGTTGAAAGTTTAAATGTAGGAGTAGCTTGTAGTATTATATTATATGAATTGGAGAGATAATATGAGTTTTGTTTCGGTAGGAAAAGTTGTTTCAACACATGGGATTAAAGGAGAGATAAGAATTATTAGTTCCTTTCCTTTTAAAGATAAAGTTTTTGTAGTAGGTAATACTTTATGGATTGAAGATAAAGCATATACTATTAATAGTTATCGTGTTCATAAACATTTTGATATGGTTACTTTTGAGGGATTTACTAATATTAATGAAGTGTTATTCTTATTAAAGAAGGAAGTGTTTTTTAAGAAGGAAGAATTAAATCTTTCCGATGATGAAATATTGGATGAGGATTTGATACAATATAATGTATTGACAAAAGAGGGAAAAAGAGGAATAATAAAGGAAATTTTTATGGCGAGTGAGTCTAATAAAATATTGAGAGTACTATTTGATAAGGAAGTTTTAATTCCTATGAATTCTCCAATGATTGTAGAAATATCTAAAGATAAGAAACAAGTTATTGTTCAATTGATAGAGGGTATGGAATAGGTGATTTAATGAGAATAGATATTTTAACATTATTTCCAAATATGTTTGATGGTGTGTTTCAAGAATCTATTTTGAAAAGAGCTATTGAAGAAAAAATAATTGAAGTTAATATAGTTAATTTTAGAGATTATACTAAAGATCCTCATAATAAAGTTGATGATACTCCTTATGGTGGGGGAGCTGGAATGGTTCTTACTTGTCAACCAATATTTGATTGTATTAGAGACTTAAGGGATGATGATTGCAAAGTTATTATGCTTACGCCATCGGGAATTCCTTATAAACAGAAAATGGCTTATGACTTAGCCAAGGAAAAACATTTGATTATCTTATGTGGACATTATGAAGGCTTTGATGAGAGAATTAAAAGAATTTGTGATATGTGTATAAGTATAGGAGATTATGTATTAACTGGTGGAGAAGTACCTGCAATGGTATTAGTAGATTCTATAACTAGATTAATCCCAGGGGTAATTAATGAACAAAGTCATATAGAAGATTCTTTTAATGAGCATTTTTTATTAGATTATCCTACTTATACTAAACCGCAAGTATATGAGGGCATGGAAGTACCTGAAATATTACTATCAGGAGATCACAAGAAAATAGCAGAATATAGGCATCAGGAAAGCTTAAGAATAACAAAGGAAAATAGACCAGATTTATTGAATGATAAGTAGGTGATGATATGTATTATTTGTGTAATACTCATTATGTTAATAAAGGTAGAATAGTTGATAAGACGGAAATATTAAGTTTAGAAGGTTTTATGATGTCTTCTAAAAATAAAATGTTTCAGGTTGAGAATGTGAGTATTAGAGATTTATGCTTACTAAATAAAGCTTTAGCGCATTCTGTTGTTAGTAAAAAAGTACTTAATAAATATGAAAAATTAATTAGTCGTCTAACTAAGTTATTGTTAGATGAAGATGATGGTGATGGTGAATGTGCAAGAGAGGCTTTGAATGAAATTGAAAAGTTTAGACAAGAAATTAAGAATAAATATCGTCTAATCCTACAAAAGAAAGAACTGGAGTATATGTCTAAGAAGTTATCTATTCTACAGAAAGAAGCTTCCCAAAGACTTTTAGAAATAGAAAAAGCCTGTTATGAACTTAAAAATACAGATAAAAAATGTAGATAAAAAATAAATACTAATTCTTAGGAAAAGGTATTTTTTTTCTTAAAAGTATGTTATAATTTTTAGTGTTAAGAATAAAAATACTTGTGTTTGGGGTAGGTTAATCAACATTTATTGTATATGGATGGTGAAGTAATGAGTACTAGTAATAAAAAAGGTAAAAAATCTGGAAAGTTTAATTTCATAACTGCTGATGAACTTGCGGCTTTTGAAAAAAAGAATAAAGAAAAAGACGTTTTGGCAGATATTCTTTCTGAAGAAGTTAAACTTAGTGAAGATGCTAAGTCAGAAGCAATAAAAGCTAAGGAAGATAGAATAAGAGAATTAGAAATTGCTTTTGAAAAAGCTAAAGCAGAAAAAGAGTCTGTGCCTGAAAATAAGTCAGAGGATATAGTTTCTGAAGAGGAAATTACAGTAGATAAAGTAGTAGAAGAGTCTCCTGTTTTAGATGATGTTAAACAAGATGATGTAAAAAGTGAAGAAGCTAAAGCAGATGAAGTAGTTGAAGAACCTCCTATTATAGATGATGTTAAGCAAGATGATGTAAAAAGTGAAGAAGCTAAAGCAGATGAAGTAGTTGAAGAACCTCCTATTATAGATGTTGCTAAGCAAGATGATATAAAAACTGCTGAAGAAGAATTAGTTGAAGATACTCCTATTCTTGATGATACTGAGAATTTAGAAAATGCTATTCCAGAGATAGATGATATGCCTGAAGAAGAGACAGCTATTGTGGAAATAGTTAATAATGAAGAAGATACAATTAATACTGAAGAAGCAGATGATAAATTAAAGTTAGATGATATTAAAGAAGAAGAGAAAAAAGAAACTCCTGTGGTAGATAATAAAAAAGCCCTAGAGAAGAATTTTAAAACTAAAGTTCATTTTAGTTTTGAAGCCCGTATTATTGTTATGGTTGGGATGATATTAATACTATTTTTAGCTGCTTGCTATTTAATACTAAATGCTTTAAATTATTATAAGACAATTAAAGTTAATTATGATGAATATAGTAATGTTCATTATCAAGTTTGTTTAAATCAGAATGATTATTATGGCGCTGATTGTTTAGATGAGGGCATGGAATATGTTTCTGATATTACAGATTTTATTAATACTAATTTTACATATAATGTAGATTTTTCTAGAGATATAAATTATAAATTAGGTTATCATGTAGTAGCAATTACAAAGATATTTGATAAAGATAATACTGATAAAGTATTATATAAAAATGAAGAAGTTTTAGTAGAAAAGACTGATATTTCAAAGAATGATAATAATGTATTTTTAAATACTGTTGTTAAGATAGATTTTGATAGATATAATGCTACGGTATTAGATTATCAGTCTCGTTATTCGTTAAATTCTTCAGCTAGTGTAGAAGTAATTCTTTATTTAGATGAAGAGTCTGAAACTAGAAAAGTAGCTTCTATGGTAGTACCTTTAGGAGAAAAAACTTATTCTATTAAAAGAGATGTTATAACTAATTTAAATAGAGTAGTAGTTATTAAAGAAGATACTTGGAATGATTCAAATACTATTTGTGCAGTTATTGCTTCTTTACTTATTCTAATATGTATATGGTTAATTATTCGTGTTACTAGATTAGTATTATTGGTAGTTAATTCTAAGAGTAGATATGAACAAAGACTTAATCAAATTCTTAGAGAATATGATAGATTAATAGTAATTGCTAGAAATGGTTATGAATCTACTGAAGAAAAGAAAGTTATTAAAGTAGATAGTTTTGAAGAATTGTTAGATGCTAGAGAAGCTTTACAAAAACCTATTATTTATTCTAAAATAAATGATGTAAAGAGTGAATTTATTGTTGAAGATGATGATAAGTTATTTATATATATTCTAAAAGAAGCTGATTTATAGGAAGTGATGATAATTGAGAAGTTCTAATTCTAAAAACTTTTCATTAATGATTATGTTAGCAGTTCTGTTATTAGGAATTGTTGGGTATACTATTTTTAGTAATTTTAATAATAATCCTATATTTACAGATGTACATCATATAGTAGAGGACTAAGTCCTCTACTTTTTTTAGAAGTTGTCTTTGCATTTGGGGCTAAATAAGAAAATATACTTGATTTTTAATGAATTTGTGATATAATTTTATTCGTCTAGTGGAATGATCCGCTTATCTATATGATTATGATCATTTGTAAAATATATATAGAGAGGAGCTTTTAAATGAATATTATAGACAAGATTAATAAGAAACAAATGAATCCTAACGTTCCTGAATTTCGTGTAGGAGATACTGTACGTGTTGATGTTAAGATTATTGAAGGTAAAAGAGAACGTATTCAAGCTTTCGAAGGTGTAGTTGTTGCTCGCCGTGGAAGTAGTGTTTCTGAAACTTTTACTGTACGTAAAATGTCTAGTGGTATCGGTGTAGAAAGAACTTTCCCAATTCATTCACCTAAAGTAGCAGCTATTAAAGTTGTTCGTAGAGGTAAAGTTAGAAGAGGAAAACTTACATTCCTTAGAGGTATGGTTGGCGGATACCGTATTAAAGAAAGAGGACAAAAATAATAAGGCCAAGGCCTTATTTTTTGTATGGTGAAGAGGATATGAAGGGTAATTTTAAAAAGTTTGTAAAAGAATATGTTCCTTATATAGTTGTACTTATCTTAGTTATTTTAATTAAGAAATATGTAATTACTCCTGTTAAAGTAAATGGTAATAGTATGAATAATACTCTAAAAAACGGGGATATTATGATATTGAATATTATTGGTTATCGATTTAATGATATTAAAAGATTTGATATTGTAGTAGTTGATGATGGGGATGAATATTTAATTAAAAGAGTTATTGGATTGCCAGGAGAAACAATAGAATATAAAGATGGGACTTTATTTGTAAATGGTAAAAAAGTTAAAGATACTTATGGTATTGGAGATACTAATGATTTTAAGGAAAAGGTTCCTAAAAATTCTTATTATGTACTTGGGGATAATCGTAATAATTCATTAGATAGTCGCTTTTTTGGGGCTTTTACTCGAAATAAGATTATTGGTAAAACTAATTTGACAATTTTTCCTTTAGGTAGAATTGGAAATAAGAAATAAGGGTAGAAATACTCTTATTTTTTTTGTATAATTATAATAGGTGAGTGTATGAATAATCGAGTGCTATTTATGATTATTGGTAATGAAGTAAAATATTTACAAAACAGTAGTCAAGATCATAGAGAATGGTATTTATCTATGGGATTAGATGCTAATTTATTTGATAGTATTGTTAGAGGATATGTTATTGATAATAAAATTATTTATTTTAAAGGATTTAATTATAGCTATGATAATGATGTAATTAAAGCTGCTAAAGTATTTACACCTAGTATTAGAGCTTATTTAAACCAAGATAGCTTAGAAGTATATTGTGGAATATTATTTCAAGGTGTTGGAAGAGAATGGGAACCTATTTTAAAGATAAATGAAAATGAAATTACAGGTTTTGTTATGGAAGAAAAGAAAGTAGAAGTTCCTAAGGAAAATAAAGAGACAGGACCAATATTAGAATTTAAAAATGATTATTCAGATGATAAATTTCTAAAACTTACTACTATAGTTACTATAGTTGTATTAGTACTTTCAATTATTATTAAAATACCATTATTTAAAAAAGGGATAATTTTAAAATTATCTAGTATTACGGATATATTACTGTGTCTTTTACAAATTGGTTTATTAGGATTAACAATTTATGGGTGTAAGATTAAACATCCTTCTACAAAATATATGGGTATAGCATCTAGTGTAGCACTTGTACTTACTTTGGATATTTTTGATATTTTATTAGGTATTTTGTATTTCTTATTTATTTTAGATTATGGTTATTATATGAAGATTATTCAATTTATAAAGAGTAAGGTTAAGAAAGGATAGATAGGTGATAATATGTATAAAGTAATTTATAATAAGCGAATTAGTTCTAATTCATTTGAAATGATGGTTGAGGCACCATTAGTTGTTGAAAAGTGTATTCCTGGACAATTTGTTATTGTAATGGCTAAGGAAGATAGTGAAAGGATTCCATTAACAATTTATGATTATGATAAGAAGAAGGGGACACTTACTCTTATTTATCAAATGATTGGAGCATCTACTGAGGAATTGACAACAATGGAAGGTGAGATTTTCGCAGTAGTTGGGCCTTTAGGAAATGGTAATGAGATATGTGCTAATCCAGAAGAGTTTAAAGGAAAGAGAATTTGTTATGTAGCTGGTGGAGTAGGAATTGCACCTGTTTATCCACAAGTTAAATATTTACATGATTTAGGTTTTGATATTGATGTAATTTATGGATCTAGAAATGTAGAGTTACTATTAATTCGTGATAAAATTGAGAAAGTTGTTCATAAGATTAGATATGCTACTGATGATGGATCTTTTGGTACTAAAGGATTTGTTACAGATATACTTGAAAAATATATTAATGATTATGATATTGTTGTGGCAATTGGACCAGTTATTATGATGAAGAACGTAGTAGGAGTTACTAAGAAATATGGTGTTAAAACAATTGTAAGTATGAATCCATTAATGGTAGATGGAAGTGGAATGTGTGGGGCTTGTCGTTGTGAGATTGAAGGTAAACCTAAGTTTGCTTGTATAGATGGTCCTGAATTTGATGGGTTTCAAGTTGATTTTGAATTAGCTTTAAAGAGAATGAATATTTATAAAGAAGAAGAACAAGAAAAATGGGAAATGATGAAGAAACGTTTAGGAGGAGAAGTACATGAATGATGAAAAAGTAAAGGGTAGATTACAAGAAGCTAGTGAACGTGTTCATAATTTTCAAGAAGTAGAGTTTGGTTATAATGATGAAGAGGCATTAAAAGAAGCATCTCGTTGTTTACAATGTGTTAAGCCAAGATGTATGGAAGGGTGCCCTGTTAGTATAGAGATTCCTAAGTTTATAAAAGCTATTAAGGATGGTAATTTAAAAGAGGCGTATGAAATTATTACTAATTCTTCTTCTTTACCGGCAGTATGTGGTAGAGTTTGTCCACAAGAAAAACAATGTGAAGCTAAGTGTGTTAAGGGTCTAAAGGGTGATGCTATTTCAATTGGTTCTTTAGAAAGATATGTAGCTGACCAAGCTATTTTAAATGGTTTTGCTTCGGTTTCGCCAAAAGAAAAAAATGGTAAGAAAGTTGCAATTGTTGGTAGTGGTCCAGCGGGTCTTACTTGTGCAGGAGACTTAGCTAAGGCTGGTTATGATGTTACTATTTATGAAGTTTTACATAAAGCTGGAGGAGTATTAACTTATGGTATTCCAGAATTTAGATTACCTAAGTCAATCGTGCAAAAAGAAGTAGATAGTTTGAAAAATTTAGGAGTTAATATTTTATGTGATGTACCAGTAGGTAATGCAATTACTATTCCTGATTTACAGAAAGAATATGATGCAGTATTTTTAGGTACAGGAGCTGGACTTCCTAAATTTATGGGAATTGAAGGGGAAAACGCTAATCAAGTATTTTCTGCTAATGAAATCTTAACACGTATTAATTTAATGGGTGGCTATAAGGAAGACTCTAAAACACCAATTAAAAAAGGTAAAAAAGCTTATGTTATTGGTGGAGGAAATGTCGCAATGGATGCCGTTCGTTCGCTTAAACGTTTAGGAGTAGATGCACATATTATGTATCGTCGTAGTGATGAAGAACTTCCTGCTCGTCGTATGGAAGTTGAACACGCGAGGGATGAAGGCATTGTCTTTGATATGTTAACTAATCCAGTTCGTATTTTGACAGATGAAGCTAATAATGTTACTGGTATGGAAGTTGTTAATATGATATTAGGAGAAGCTGGAGAAGATGGAAGACGCAGTGTTACAGAAGATAAAGATTCACTTCATACAGTAGATTGTGATATGGTTGTTATGGCTCTTGGAACTAGTCCAAATCATGGGGCTTTAAAAATGAGCAAAATTGAGTTAAGTGATAGAGGACTTATTGTTGTAGAAGGAAGTCATACTTCATTAGATAATGTATATGCTGGAGGAGATGCCGTTACGGGAGCTGCTACAGTTATTCTAGCTATGGAAGCTGGCAAAAAGGCTGCTAGAGAAATTATGGAAAAAATAGGATAGAACACTTAGTGTTCTATTTTTTTACTTTAACAACAAACGTTGCTTAAAATTGACTTTTTTACTATTTTATGGTATAATCTAGCCACTAATGGGGGTTAGGTTATGAAGCGCAATATTATGGTTTTGTTGTTTAAATTATTAGGTACTGGATGTATTGCTTGTGGTTCTTTATTTGGTTATGTGGATGAGAGTTCTCATATATATGAAAAACCAGAGGTTCATGTAGAAAATAAGATAGAAGAGAAATCTACTATGGTGGATGCTGTAGTAGAAGAAATTACTTTGGTTCAAGAAGCTGAACCAGAAGAGATACATGAGTCTACACCTATTGAAGTAGCACCTATTGTTGAAGTAGTACCTCCACAAGTTACAAATAATAAAATTAGTATTCCTAATATTTATGAAAATAATTTAATGAAAGACCCAAGTGGACAACATTATTATTTAAATCGTAATATAAATGGTGTTTATGATGGTATAGGAGTTCCTTATATAGATTTCCGTAATGATTTTACTGGAAGAAAAACAATTATATATGCTCATAGTTCTGTATATGGTAATGGACCTTTCCAAATATTACAGAATTATCATAATAATCGAAGTTTTTATTATCAAAATCCTTATATTACTATTACTTATGAAGGAAAGACTTATACATATCAAATATTTTCAGTTTATGTGTCTTTAGCAGATAGTGAACAAAGTGAAGGATTAGAATATTATCATGTAATGAATTATTCAGATGAAGATTGGGAAAATACTATCTTAAAATATAAAAATAATTCTGAATATGATACTGGAGTAGCAGTTAATAAAAATGATAAGATTTTAATATTACAAACTTGTTCTATGGATCCTAATTACTATGAAAAATATTATCGTTATAATTTAGTTATTATGGCTAAGTTAATAAATTAATAATCATTCTAAAAGAATGATTTTTTTTTATATTTTTGGTATATTATTATTAGATAATGAAAGGATGATTATTTTGATAGAGATTAGTCATATTTCTAAGAGATTTGAAAAGAATATTAATAAAAAAGAAAAGATATCATTTTTAGCTGATAATGATATTTCTTTTGAAGTTAATGATGGAGAAATACTTGGGCTTTTAGGCCCTAATGGAGCAGGTAAAACAACTTTACTTAGAATGATTGCGGGTATTATGGAACCTACTGAAGGAGAAATATTAATAGGTGGTAAAGATTTTCTACATGATGAAATAGAAATAAAAAAAGAATTAGCTTTTTTATCTGGAAATACTAGACTTTATAAAGATATTTCTTGTGTTGAATTATTAAAAATGTGTGGTTCTTATTATTCTATGACTAAAGATGAAATTAATAAAAGAATAGATGAAGTAGTTAAACGTTTTGATATGGAGTCTTTTAAAAATCAACGTATTGGTAGTTTATCTACAGGACAGATGCAGCGAGTAGGTGTATCACGTTGTGTTTTACATGATCCACATTATTATATTTTAGATGAAGCGACTTCGGGTTTAGATATTATATCTAGTCAAGTAATACTAGATTTTATTAAAGAAGAAAGAGAAAAAGGTAAATGTATAATTTATTCTACACATTATATGGAAGAAGCAGAAAATATATGTGATAGAGTAGTTTTAATAAATAAAGGTGTAGTTATTGCGATAGGTACTCCTGCGGAAATTGAAAAGAAAACAAATACTACTAATATTAGAGATGCTTTTTTTACTTTGATAGGAGGTGTTTCTAATGAAATGGAATAATATATTAATTACTATTTTTAAAGAATTAAGAGGTATTGTTAGGGATAAAAAGTCATTTCATAAACTATTACTTTATCCAGCTATTATACCTGCGATTATATTGTTATTTGGATTTTTATTTGATTATATAGATAATTCAGATTATGTAGTAGGTATTAATTATAAGATGTCTACTGAAGAAGCAAGTATGACGGAAGAATATGATAATATTAGTTTTTCATATTATAAAGATGAAGCATTATTAAAAGAAGCGTATGATAATAAAGAAATTAATGGTTATATTATAAAAGAAGATAATATATATACAATTTATACAGATTATACTACTAATAGTGGGCAAATGGTTTTATCTTATGTTACTACTTATTTAGATTCTTATAATAAAATGTTAGGAAATAGTTATTTAGAAGAGAATAATATTGATGCTGATAAAGTATTTAATAATATAGTAATAGATTCTAAGTCTTTAGCTAAAGAAGAAGGGGATTCAGCATTTTCTATATTCTTTAATTTAACTATTACTTATGTATTAATGATTGTGATTATGACTGCTATTGTAGTAGCGACTGATGCAACTAGTGGTGAAAAAGAAAGAGGAACATTAGAAACTATTTTGACTTTTCCAGTAAAAAGTACAGAATTTGTAGCTGGTAAGTATTTAGCAACTGCTTTACTAAGTTCTATACTAGGAATTGTTTCTTACTTTTTAATGATTCCATCTATGTACTTAGGTAAAAGATTGTTTAATTCTTTTGATGATATGAGTTTAACTATTAATATTAGTTCTGTTTTACTTATTTTCTTTGTTATTATAATTTCAGCTTTTTTAATTGCCGGAGTATGTATGGCTTTATCAGGAAAAGCTAAGACTTATAAAGAAGCTCAATCTTCATTACAATTTGTTTCATTATTCCCATTAATTCCATATTTTATTAAGATAATGGAAGTTGATAATAGTTTATTTAATTTTATACCAATTGCTAATTGTGGTATGGCTTTAGGTGATATTGCGATGAATCAAGTAAATATAAGTTCGTTATTTATAATATTAATTACTACTATTATTTATACAGTTATTATTTTAATTGTTATTTCTAAACAGTATAAGTCAGAGAAGACTTTGTTTTCGTAGGTAGTTATGAAAAGAATAATTGATAATGAAAAAAGACTTGATGATATTACTTTGTTTTTAGATACTTTTAGTAGTGATTTAGATAAATTTGAGGAAATTATTAAAGAGTATCATTTACTTAATAGATATTATGGTAGTAAAAATTGGCTTAAGGATAAGGAAGATTATGAGAAGGGTGATTATCCAGGGGTAAAAGCAGGAGTTTTAAGTGAAGATGCTGTATGGAATTTAGATGATGATATTGGTGTTTGTATTACTAGAATGGAATCTATAATAAAGAGGATTAAGTCATAAATAAAGACCGCTAGGCGGTTTTTTTGTTTAAAAAGTAGAAAGTGATGTTATAATGATAATAATAGAGAAGGTGTTTTTAGATGGATTCTAATAAAGAAAAGTCAAAGAGTATTATTAGTACATTGATAGTTTCTAAGTATTTATTTATAATTGTATTAGTATTGATTATTTTGGGATCATTTTTTATAGGAGTAAAGTTTTCTAGGAATTTCACAATTAATCAGAAGACTACAAAGCTAGGGTTAGAAAATGTAGGTGAGTTAGTTACTCAAACTTGTTACACTACGGTGTTAGAAGATAGTAAAGTAAATCTTGATTTCTTTAGTTTGTTTGATATTCCTTTGACCGAGAGTAGACAGATATTTAGTTATGATTTTGAAGTAGATGCGGCTGTTAATTTTGGTGATATTTCTATAAAGAAAGTTGATTCAAAAGATAAGATAATTACTTTAGAAATTCCCCGTGCTAAAGTTTATAAAACTACACTAAAACCAGATTCTTTTAGAGTGTATTTAGATTCTGATAGTTTATTTACTAGAATTGATTTAGAAAATCATAATACAGCGGTATTAAAGATGCAAGATCAAGCTGAATCTGATTGTACTCAGAATGGTTTATTAGAGTCTGCTGATTTTAATGCTGAAAAATTAATTAATAGTATTATTAAAAGTAATAGATATTATAAAGATTATACGGTTAATTGTATATATAAATAATAAGCAGGTTTTCCTGCTTTTTTGAGGTGATAGTATGAAATTTTGTCCTGAGTGTGGAAGTATATTAAGTGATACAAAGTGTAGTGTGTGTGTTTATGAAGAGTCTATTACAGAAAAAAAGATATCTACAAAGACATCTTCAGTTACTAAGAATAATTTATTAAATAATATAGATAAAATACATACTAGTTATAAATCTGATTCTAAAGTATTAAAAATAATGAATATTGATAATATTAATATAGTTAATTATGTAATAGATATTATTAAAGATAATAATAGTAAAGTTTCTTTAAAAGATGGTTATTATATATGTAAAAAAGATAATGAAAAGATTGTTATAGATGAAGAATTTACTATAATATCAATTGAATAATTATTTAGGATATTTAATTCCTTTTACGTAAGCATATTGTGGAACATTGTTGTTTTCTATTTTCTTTAATACTTTTTGAACTTCATAAGTATTTGTACTATCAATTCTTACTGGAATACCATTAATATTTACTAAGGGGTTTATCATTCTATTTTTAGTTGGGCCAGTAACGTTAAACCATTGGCTGGCTTCTTCGAAGTCGTCAGTTTCACTGATTTCACTGACTTCGGTGAATTGTTCCCATGAAGAGAAGTTATTTTTCAATATTTCTACAATGTCTTCTTCTTTATAGGTGTATAACATTTCTATTGTTATGATGCCTTTTTCTATGGCAGCTTTTATGATAGCAGAAATATATTGCATATAGAATTTTACTTTATTACTTTGTAGTTCTATAGCCTAGTCTCCTACATAAGAAAAAAATAATTTAGCTATTTCTAATGTTTGGAAACCTATTTCTTTTAAACCATCTTCATTTCTTAATATAGTTATGTCATCATATATAGCTTTTAGTTCATCTGGTTTTCCTTTGTTTAACCATACTGTTTCAGTATGTAGGGCTCCAGGACTATTATTTTCAAGTATGTGGTATTTAGATAGATTTTCTAGATCTTGTGGTGTCATTCCATCTTCTTCTAGATACGCTATTATCAAGGGGTCTCTTTTACACATTTCAGTAAGACTTTTTTAAGAGCTTTCTTGGGTAACGTAGTCACCATAAACATAATCTATAGTATGAGCAAAACAAGGAGTTCCAATATCATGTAGTAGAGCAGCAATTGTCTCTTTTTTATTTTTACTAAAATGCCAGGTCATATATGCGACTATTAAACTATGAAAATATCTTGTATATAAGAAAGCTGGTTGGTATAGCTTTGGATAATCACAACCACAAAATT